>NZ_JBEFLV010000031.1:0-36669 GCF_040149365.1 Kluyvera huaxiensis | reverse complement strand
ATGCCGGGCGACAACATCAAAATGGTTGTTACCCTGATCCACCCAATCGCGATGGATGACGGTCTGCGTTTCGCAATCCGTGAAGGCGGCCGTACCGTTGGCGCGGGCGTTGTTGCCAAAGTAATGAGCTAATTGCTGATATTATTTGACGCAATGCGCAATAAAAGGGCATCATTTGATGCCCTTTTTATACGCTGTCGAACCAGAACCTGGCTCATCAGTGATTATTTTTGCCATAATCATTGCTGAGACAGGCTCTGTAGAGGGCGTTTAGTCCGAAACTCAATTTCGGTTTGGATCGCCTCGCACTCGCGGGGTGGAAATGTTTGTAGAATACTTCTGACAGGTTGGTTTATGAGTGCGAATACCGAAGCTCAAGGGAGCGGGCGCGGCCTGGAAACGATGAAGTGGGTAGCCGTTGCCGTACTGCTGATCGTAGCAATCGTAGGTAACTACCTTTATCGTGACATGATGCTGCCGCTGCGTGCGCTGGCCGTAGTAATTATTATTGCTGCAGCGGGTGGTGTCGCGCTGTTGACGACGAAAGGCAAAGCGACCGTTGCGTTTGCTCGTGAAGCGAGAACTGAAGTTCGTAAGGTGATTTGGCCGACTCGCCAGGAAACGCTGCACACTACGCTGATCGTTGCTGCGGTCACTGCGGTAATGTCACTGATCCTGTGGGGACTGGATGGTATTCTGGTTCGCCTGGTATCCTTTATCACTGGCCTGAGGTTCTAAGATGTCTGAAGCACCTAAAAAGCGTTGGTACGTCGTTCAGGCGTTTTCCGGTTTTGAAGGCCGTGTAGCCACATCGCTGCGCGAGCATATCAAATTACAAAACATGGAAGAGCTGTTCGGCGAAGTTATGGTTCCGACCGAAGAAGTGGTCGAAATCCGTGGCGGCCAGCGTCGCAAAAGCGAACGTAAATTCTTCCCGGGCTACGTGCTCGTTCAGATGGTGATGAACGATGCAAGCTGGCACCTGGTACGCAGCGTTCCGCGCGTGATGGGCTTTATCGGTGGTACCTCTGACCGCCCAGCGCCTATCAGCGACAAAGAAGTTGATGCGATCATGAACCGCCTGCAGCAGGTTGGCGATAAGCCGCGTCCTAAAACAATGTTTGAACCTGGTGAAATGGTTCGCGTCAGCGACGGTCCGTTCGCAGACTTTAACGGCGTTGTTGAAGAAGTTGATTACGAAAAATCCCGCCTGAAAGTCTCTGTTTCTATCTTTGGTCGTGCGACCCCGGTAGAACTCGACTTTGCTCAGGTTGAGAAAGCGTAAGACGGCGATCAAAAAAGCATCGATTTAATCGTTGCACGAGGCGCGAAATTGGCATACAATTTCGCGCCTTTTGTTTTTATGGGCATCTGCCTGTAAAACGAATTTTTATCACGGGGAGCCTCCTTGAGGCGCTATCACCCAATTAGAGGATTTTAGAATGGCTAAGAAAGTCCAAGCCTACGTTAAGCTGCAGGTTGCAGCTGGTATGGCGAACCCAAGTCCACCGGTTGGTCCAGCACTGGGTCAGCAGGGCGTGAACATCATGGAATTCTGCAAAGCGTTCAACGCAAAAACTGATTCCATCGAAAAAGGTCTGCCAATTCCGGTTGTTATCACCGTTTACGCTGACCGTTCTTTCACCTTCATTACCAAAACGCCTCCAGCAGCAGTTCTGCTGAAAAAAGCCGCTGGTATTAAGTCTGGTTCCGGCAAGCCGAACAAAGACAAAGTAGGTAAAGTTTCCCGTGCTCAGGTACAGGAAATCGCGCAGACCAAAGCTGCCGACATGACTGGCGCCGACATTGAAGCGATGACTCGCTCAATCGAAGGTACTGCACGTTCCATGGGCCTGGTAGTGGAGGATTAAGAAATGGCTAAACTGACCAAGCGTATGCGCGTGATCCGTGAAAAAGTTGATGCTACTAAACAGTACGACATCAACGAAGCCATTGCTCTGCTGAAAGAGCTGGCCACTGCTAAATTCAACGAAAGCGTTGACGTTGCTGTTAACCTCGGCATCGACGCTCGTAAATCTGACCAGAACGTACGTGGTGCAACTGTACTGCCGCACGGTACTGGCCGTTCAGTTCGCGTTGCCGTATTTACCCAGGGCCCTAACGCTGAAGCAGCTAAAGCTGCTGGCGCAGAGCTGGTAGGTATGGAAGATCTGGCTGACCTGATCAAAAAAGGCGAAATGAACTTTGACGTTGTTATTGCATCTCCTGATGCAATGCGCGTTGTTGGCCAGCTGGGCCAGGTTCTGGGCCCACGTGGTCTGATGCCAAACCCGAAAGTTGGTACTGTAACTCCTAACGTTGCTGAAGCGGTTAAGAACGCTAAAGCAGGTCAGGTTCGTTATCGTAACGACAAAAACGGCATCATCCACACCACCATCGGTAAAGTGGACTTTGACGCTGACAAACTGAAGGAAAACCTGGAATCTCTGCTGGTTGCGCTGAAAAAAGCTAAACCAACTCAGGCTAAAGGCGTGTACATCAAGAAAGTTAGCATCTCCACCACCATGGGTGCGGGTGTTTCCGTTGATCAGGCTGGCCTGAGCGCGGTAGCGAACTAAGATTCGCCTTTACGTGGGCGGTGGATTTGTCTACAATTCTACCCCCACGTTTCTGCTAATAGCAGACGTATATCCGAGATATTCAGGCTGTAGCAAGGCGCCAACTGAGTGAATCGCCAGAAGCATAGTTCACTATGTGATTGGTGTGAGCGAAGGCAGGCAACGCCGCTACAAATTGAATAGCGATGGATAGACAAGATTTGTTCGTTGGAGCCTGGCCTATCCAGGCCTCCGTCGAAGACCGCAGGTGTTTCGAAAGAAGCTTAATGCCCTGCGTAGACGGTGACAGAACGCTAAGATTATTTTTAATACTCTGGCTTGTTTCTGCTCACCGTATTTAGACGCTCTTTCCGTTGGGGAGAGTGAAGTGAGTTCCGGAACATGAGTTCCGGCAAACATCCAGGAGCAAAGCTAATGGCTTTAAATCTTCAAGACAAACAAGCGATTGTTGCTGAAGTCAGCGAAGTAGCCAAAGGCGCGCTGTCTGCAGTAGTTGCGGATTCCCGTGGCGTAACTGTAGACAAAATGACTGAACTGCGTAAAGCAGGTCGTGAAGCTGGCGTATACATGCGTGTTGTTCGTAACACCCTGCTGCGCCGCGTCGTTGAAGGTACTCAGTTCGAGTGCCTGAAAGACACGTTTGTTGGTCCGACCCTGATTGCATACTCTATGGAACACCCGGGCGCTGCTGCTCGTCTGTTCAAAGAGTTCGCGAAAGCGAATGCAAAATTTGAGGTCAAAGCCGCAGCCTTTGAAGGTGAGTTGATCCCGGCATCGCAAATCGATCGCCTGGCTACACTGCCAACCTACGAAGAAGCAATTGCACGCCTGATGGCAACCATGAAAGAAGCTTCGGCTGGCAAACTGGTTCGCACTCTGGCTGCTGTACGCGATGCGAAAGAAGCTGCTTAATAGCAGTTGTCTTTGTAAAGTATTTGCTTACGTATAAACTTATTCTGATTTTCAGGAACAATTTAAATGTCTATCACTAAAGATCAAATCATTGAAGCAGTTGCAGCTATGTCCGTAATGGACGTTGTAGAACTGATTTCTGCAATGGAAGAAAAATTCGGTGTTTCTGCTGCTGCCGCTGTAGCTGTTGCTGCAGGTCCAGCTGAAGCTGCTGAAGAAAAAACTGAATTCGACGTCGTTCTGAAAGCAGTTGGCGCTAACAAAGTTGCTGTTATCAAAGCAGTACGTGGCGCAACTGGCCTGGGTCTGAAAGAAGCTAAAGACCTGGTAGAATCTGCTCCAGCCGCTCTGAAAGAAGGCGTGAGCAAAGATGACGCTGAAGCACTGAAAAAATCTCTGGAAGAAGCTGGCGCTGAAGTTGAAGTTAAATAAGCCAACTTTTCTAGTTGAAGCCTGAGAAATCAGGCCGATGGCTGGTGACTTTTTAGTCACCAGCCATTTTGCGCTGTAAGGCGCCAGTAGCGTTTCACACTGTTTGACTGCTGGCTGTCCTGACAATGCCTGTTTCTATCGACGACTTAATATATTGCGACAGGGTGCTCGCTCTGTGTAAATCGCAATGAAATGGTTTAAGCGTGATAGCAACAGGTATTGCGGAAAGTGTTCCATTTTCCGGTCAACAAAATAGTGTTGCACAAACTGTCTGCCAATGGACAGATGCGTCGACTTGTCAGCGAGCTGAGGAACCCTATGGTTTACTCCTATACCGAGAAAAAACGTATTCGTAAGGATTTTGGTAAACGTCCGCAGGTTCTGGACATACCTTATCTCCTTTCTATCCAGCTTGACTCGTTCCAGAAGTTTATCGAGCAAGATCCCGAAGGTCAGTATGGTCTGGAAGCAGCTTTCCGTTCCGTATTCCCGATTAAAAGCTACAGCGGTTATTCGGAGCTGCAATACGTCAGCTACCGCCTGGGCGAACCGGTGTTTGACGTTCAGGAATGTCAGATTCGTGGCGTGACTTACTCCGCACCGCTGCGCGTAAAACTGCGTCTGGTGATCTACGAGCGCGAAGCGCCGGAAGGCACCGTTAAAGACATCAAAGAACAAGAAGTGTACATGGGCGAAATTCCGCTCATGACCGACAACGGTACCTTTGTTATCAACGGTACTGAGCGTGTTATCGTTTCTCAGCTGCACCGTAGCCCAGGCGTCTTCTTTGACTCCGATAAAGGTAAAACCCACTCTTCGGGTAAAGTGCTGTATAACGCGCGTATCATCCCTTACCGTGGTTCCTGGCTGGACTTCGAGTTCGATCCGAAAGACAACCTGTTTGTCCGTATCGACCGTCGTCGTAAACTGCCTGCGACCATCATTCTGCGTGCGCTGCAGTACACCACTGAACAGATCCTTGACCTGTTCTTTGACAAAGTTGTCTTCGAAATTCGCGACAACAAACTGCAGATGGAACTGGTGCCAGAGCGCCTGCGTGGTGAAACTGCCTCCTTCGATATCGAAGCAAATGGCAAGATCTACGTAGAAAAAGCGCGTCGTATTACTGCGCGTCATATTCGCCAGCTGGAAAAAGACGATATCAAGCATATCGAAGTTCCGGTTGAGTACATCGCGGGTAAAGTTGCGGCCAAAGACTACGTTGACGAATCTACCGGTGAGCTGATCTGTGCAGCGAACATGGAGCTGAGCCTGGATCTGTTGGCTAAGCTGAGCCAGTCTGGTCACAAGCGTATCGAAACGCTGTTCACCAACGATCTGGACCATGGCGCATACATTTCTGAAACTATCCGTGTCGACCCAACCAACGACCGCCTGAGCGCGCTGGTAGAAATCTACCGCATGATGCGCCCTGGTGAGCCGCCGACTCGTGAAGCTGCAGAAAGCCTGTTCGAGAACCTGTTCTTCTCTGAAGACCGTTATGACCTCTCTGCGGTCGGTCGTATGAAGTTCAACCGTTCTCTGCTGCGCGACGAAATCGAAGGTTCCGGTATCCTGAGCAAAGAAGACATCATCGAAGTGATGAAAAAGCTCATCGATATCCGTAACGGTAAAGGCGAAGTCGATGATATCGACCACCTCGGCAACCGTCGTATCCGTTCCGTAGGCGAAATGGCGGAAAACCAATTCCGCGTTGGTCTGGTTCGTGTAGAGCGTGCGGTGAAAGAGCGTCTGTCTCTGGGCGATCTGGATACCCTGATGCCTCAGGATATGATCAACGCCAAGCCGATTTCTGCAGCAGTGAAAGAGTTCTTTGGTTCCAGCCAGCTGTCTCAGTTTATGGACCAGAACAACCCGCTGTCTGAGATTACGCACAAGCGTCGTATCTCTGCCCTCGGCCCAGGCGGTCTGACCCGTGAACGTGCAGGCTTTGAAGTTCGAGACGTACACCCGACTCACTACGGTCGCGTATGTCCAATCGAAACGCCTGAAGGTCCAAACATCGGTCTGATCAACTCCCTGTCCGTGTACGCACAGACTAACGAATACGGCTTCCTCGAGACTCCGTATCGTAAAGTGACTGACGGTGTTGTTACCGACGAAATTCATTACCTGTCTGCTATCGAAGAAGGTAACTACGTCATCGCTCAGGCGAACTCCAACCTGGATGACGAAGGCCACTTTGTAGAAGACCTGGTAACTTGCCGTAGCAAAGGCGAATCGAGCCTCTTCAGCCGCGACCAGGTTGACTACATGGACGTATCCACCCAACAGGTGGTATCCGTCGGTGCGTCCCTGATCCCGTTCCTGGAACACGATGACGCCAACCGTGCATTGATGGGTGCGAACATGCAACGTCAGGCCGTTCCAACTCTGCGTGCTGATAAGCCGCTGGTTGGTACCGGTATGGAACGTGCTGTTGCCGTTGACTCCGGTGTTACTGCAGTTGCTAAGCGTGGCGGTACCGTTCAGTACGTCGACGCATCCCGTATCGTTATCAAAGTTAACGAAGACGAGATGTATCCGGGCGAAGCGGGTATCGACATCTACAACCTGACCAAATACACCCGTTCTAACCAGAACACCTGTATTAACCAGATGCCTTGTGTGTCTCTGGGTGAGCCAATCGAGCGCGGCGACGTGCTGGCAGATGGTCCATCTACCGACCTCGGTGAGCTGGCGCTCGGTCAGAACATGCGCGTGGCATTCATGCCATGGAACGGTTACAACTTCGAAGACTCCATCCTCGTATCCGAGCGTGTTGTTCAGGAAGACCGTTTCACCACCATCCATATTCAGGAACTGGCATGTGTGTCCCGTGACACCAAGCTGGGGCCTGAAGAGATCACCGCTGACATCCCTAACGTGGGTGAAGCTGCGCTCTCCAAACTGGATGAATCCGGTATCGTTTACATCGGTGCGGAAGTGACCGGTGGCGACATTCTGGTTGGTAAGGTAACGCCGAAAGGTGAAACCCAGCTGACCCCAGAAGAGAAGCTGCTGCGTGCGATCTTCGGTGAGAAAGCGTCTGACGTTAAAGACTCTTCTCTGCGCGTACCAAACAGCGTTTCCGGTACTGTTATCGACGTTCAGGTCTTTACTCGCGATGGCGTAGAAAAAGACAAACGTGCGCTGGAAATCGAAGAGATGCAGCTGAAGCAGGCCAAAAAAGACCTGTCTGAAGAACTGCAGATCCTCGAAGCTGGCCTGTTTAGCCGTATCTACGCGGTGCTGGTTGCCGGTGGTGTTGAAGCTGAGAAGCTCGACAAACTGCCTCGCGATCGCTGGCTGGAACTCGGCCTGACCGACGAAGAGAAACAAAATCAGCTGGAACAGCTGGCTGAGCAGTACGACGAACTGAAACACGAGTTCGAGAAAAAACTCGAAGCGAAACGCCGTAAAATCACCCAAGGCGACGATCTGGCACCGGGCGTGCTGAAGATTGTTAAGGTATACCTGGCCGTTAAACGCCGTATCCAGCCTGGTGATAAAATGGCAGGTCGTCACGGTAACAAGGGTGTTATCTCCAAGATCAACCCGATCGAAGATATGCCACACGATGCTAACGGTACGCCGGTAGATATCGTACTGAACCCGCTGGGCGTACCATCGCGTATGAACATCGGTCAGATCCTTGAAACCCACCTGGGTATGGCTGCGAAAGGTATCGGCGATAAGATCAACGCCATGCTGAAACAGCAGCAAGAAGTCGCGAAACTGCGCGAGTTCATCCAGCGTGCATACGATCTGGGTACCGACGTTCGTCAGAAAGTCGACCTGAGCACCTTCACCGATGACGAAGTGCTGCGTCTGGCAGAGAACCTGAAAAAAGGTATGCCAATCGCAACGCCAGTATTCGATGGTGCTAAAGAGTCAGAAATCAAAGAGTTGCTGCAACTCGGCGGTCTGCCTTCTTCTGGTCAGATTACCCTGTTCGACGGTCGTACCGGTGAGCAGTTTGAGCGTCAGGTAACCGTAGGTTACATGTACATGCTGAAACTGAACCACCTGGTTGATGACAAGATGCATGCGCGTTCTACCGGTTCTTACAGCCTGGTTACTCAGCAGCCGCTGGGTGGTAAGGCGCAGTTCGGTGGTCAGCGCTTCGGGGAGATGGAAGTGTGGGCGCTGGAAGCATATGGCGCAGCATACACCCTGCAGGAAATGCTCACCGTTAAGTCTGATGACGTGAATGGCCGTACTAAGATGTATAAAAACATCGTAGATGGTAACCATCAGATGGAACCAGGCATGCCGGAATCCTTCAACGTATTGTTGAAAGAAATCCGTTCGCTGGGTATCAACATCGAGCTGGAAGACGAGTAACTCTCGCTCAAACAGGTCACTGGTGCCGGGGTAAGACCCGGCGCCAGATTGTGCTAACTCCGACGGGAGCAAATCCGTGAAAGATTTATTAAAGTTTCTGAAAGCGCAGACTAAAACCGAAGAGTTTGATGCGATCAAAATTGCTCTGGCATCGCCAGACATGATCCGTTCATGGTCTTTCGGTGAAGTTAAAAAGCCGGAAACCATCAACTACCGTACGTTCAAACCTGAGCGTGACGGCCTTTTCTGCGCCCGTATCTTTGGGCCAGTAAAAGATTACGAGTGCCTGTGCGGTAAGTACAAGCGCCTGAAACACCGTGGTGTGATCTGTGAGAAGTGCGGCGTTGAAGTGACCCAGACTAAAGTGCGCCGTGAGCGCATGGGCCACATCGAGCTGGCATGTCCAACTGCGCACATCTGGTTCCTGAAATCGCTGCCGTCCCGTATCGGTCTGCTGCTCGATATGCCACTGCGTGATATCGAACGCGTACTGTACTTCGAATCTTATGTTGTTATCGAAGGCGGTATGACCAACCTGGAACGTCAACAGATCCTGACTGAAGAGCAGTATCTGGACGCGCTGGAAGAGTTCGGTGACGAATTCGACGCGAAGATGGGTGCGGAAGCTATTCAGGCCCTGCTGAAAAGCATGGATCTGGAGCAAGAGTGTGAAACTCTGCGTGAAGAGCTGAACGAAACCAACTCTGAAACCAAGCGTAAAAAGCTGACCAAGCGTATCAAACTGCTGGAAGCTTTCGTTCAGTCTGGCAACAAGCCAGAGTGGATGATTCTGACCGTTCTGCCGGTTCTGCCGCCAGATCTGCGTCCGCTGGTTCCACTGGATGGTGGTCGTTTCGCGACTTCTGACCTGAACGATCTGTATCGTCGCGTCATTAACCGTAACAACCGTCTGAAACGCCTGCTGGACCTGGCTGCACCTGACATCATCGTACGTAACGAAAAACGTATGCTGCAGGAAGCGGTCGATGCCCTGCTGGATAACGGTCGTCGCGGTCGTGCAATCACCGGTTCTAACAAACGTCCTCTGAAATCTTTGGCCGATATGATCAAAGGTAAACAGGGTCGTTTCCGTCAGAACCTGCTCGGTAAGCGTGTTGACTACTCCGGTCGTTCTGTAATCACCGTAGGTCCATACCTGCGTCTGCATCAGTGCGGTCTGCCGAAGAAAATGGCACTGGAGCTGTTCAAACCGTTCATCTACGGCAAGCTGGAACTGCGTGGCCTGGCCACCACCATCAAAGCCGCTAAGAAAATGGTTGAGCGTGAAGAAGCTGTCGTTTGGGATATCCTGGACGAAGTTATCCGCGAACACCCGGTAATGCTGAACCGTGCACCAACACTGCACCGTCTGGGCATCCAGGCGTTTGAGCCAGTACTGATCGAAGGTAAAGCTATTCAGCTGCACCCGCTGGTCTGTGCGGCATATAACGCCGACTTCGATGGTGACCAGATGGCTGTTCACGTACCGCTGACGCTGGAAGCCCAGCTGGAAGCGCGTGCGCTGATGATGTCTACCAACAACATCCTGTCACCTGCGAACGGCGAGCCAATCATCGTTCCATCTCAGGACGTTGTATTGGGTCTGTACTACATGACCCGTGACTGTGTTAACGCCAAAGGCGAAGGCATGGTGCTGACTGGCCCTAAAGAAGCTGAGCGTATCTATCGCGCAGGTCTGGCCTCTCTGCATGCGCGCGTTAAAGTGCGTATCACTGAATACGAAAAAGATGAAAACGGCGAATTCGTTGCGAACACCAGCATTAAAGACACGACCGTTGGCCGTGCGATTCTGTGGATGATCGTGCCGAAAGGTCTGCCTTTCTCCATCGTCAACCAGGCGCTGGGCAAGAAAGCTATCTCCAAAATGCTGAACACCTGTTACCGCATTCTGGGCCTGAAGCCGACCGTAATCTTCGCTGACCAGACCATGTACACCGGCTTTGCCTATGCAGCGCGCTCCGGCGCATCTGTCGGCATCGACGACATGGTTATCCCAGAGAAGAAATACGAAATCATCAGCGAAGCGGAAGCTGAAGTTGCTGAGATTCAGGAGCAGTTCCAGTCTGGTCTGGTAACCGCTGGCGAACGCTATAACAAAGTTATCGATATCTGGGCTGCGGCGAACGATCGTGTATCCAAAGCGATGATGGATAACCTGCAAACTGAAACCGTTATTAACCGTGACGGCGTCGAAGAGCAGCAGGTTTCCTTCAACAGCATCTACATGATGGCCGACTCCGGTGCTCGTGGTTCTGCAGCACAGATTCGTCAGCTGGCAGGTATGCGTGGTCTGATGGCTAAGCCAGATGGCTCCATCATCGAAACGCCAATCACCGCGAACTTCCGTGAAGGTCTGAACGTACTCCAGTACTTCATCTCCACTCACGGTGCTCGTAAAGGTCTGGCGGATACCGCACTGAAAACAGCTAACTCCGGTTATCTGACGCGTCGTCTGGTTGACGTTGCACAGGATCTGGTTGTTACTGAAGACGACTGTGGCACGCTGGAAGGCATCACCATGACCCCGGTTATCGAGGGTGGTGACGTTAAAGAGCCACTGCGCGATCGCGTACTGGGTCGTGTAACTGCTGAAGACGTTCTGAAGCCGGGCACGGCGGACATTCTGGTTCCACGCAACACTCTGCTGCACGAGCAGTGGTGTGACCTGCTGGAAGAGAACTCCGTTGACTCCGTTAAAGTGCGTTCCGTTGTATCCTGTGACACCGACTTTGGTGTATGTGCGCACTGCTACGGTCGTGACCTGGCGCGTGGCCACATTATCAACAAAGGTGAGGCTATCGGCGTTATCGCGGCACAGTCCATCGGTGAGCCGGGTACACAGCTGACGATGCGTACGTTCCACATCGGTGGTGCTGCATCTCGTGCGGCTGCTGAATCCAGCATCCAGGTGAAAAACAAAGGTAGCATCAAGCTCAGCAACGCGAAGTCGGTTGTGAACTCCAGCGGTAAACTGGTTATCACTTCTCGTAACACCGAGCTGAAACTGATCGACGAATTCGGTCGTACCAAAGAAAGCTATAAAGTGCCTTACGGCTCTGTTATGGGCAAAGGTGATGGCGAACAGGTTACTGGCGGCGAAACCGTAGCAAACTGGGATCCACACACCATGCCGGTTATCACCGAAGTGAGCGGTTTCCTCCGCTTCACCGACATGATTGACGGCCAGACCATTACTCGTCAGACCGACGAGCTGACCGGTCTGTCTTCTCTGGTTGTTCTGGATTCTGCTGAGCGTACTGCTGGTGGTAAAGACCTGCGTCCAGCTCTGAAAATCGTTGATGCGAACGGTAACGACGTTCTGATCCCAGGTACCGATATGCCTGCTCAGTACTTCCTGCCGGGCAAAGCGATTGTTCAGTTGGAAGATGGTGCTCAGATTCACTCTGGTGACGCCCTGGCGCGTATTCCTCAGGAATCCAGTGGTACCAAGGACATCACCGGTGGTCTGCCACGCGTTGCGGATCTGTTCGAAGCACGTCGTCCGAAAGAGCCAGCAATCCTTGCGGAAATCACAGGTATCATTTCCTTCGGTAAAGAAACCAAAGGGAAACGCCGCCTGGTTATCACTCCGTTAGACGGTAGCGATCCATACGAAGAGATGATTCCAAAATGGCGTCAGCTCAACGTGTTCGAAGGCGAACGTGTAGAACGTGGTGACGTGGTTTCCGATGGTCCAGAAGCACCGCACGACATCCTGCGTCTTCGTGGCGTACACGCGGTAACGCGTTACATCACCAACGAAGTACAGGACGTTTACCGTCTGCAAGGCGTTAAGATTAACGATAAACACATTGAAGTTATCGTTCGTCAGATGCTGCGTAAAGCGACCATCGAGAATGCCGGTAGCTCCGACTTCCTGGAAGGCGAGCAGGTTGAATACTCCCGCGTCAAGATTGCAAACCGCGATCTGGAAGCGAACGGCAAAGTGGCGGCAACCTATGCTCGCGACCTGCTGGGTATCACCAAAGCATCTCTGGCAACCGAATCGTTCATCTCTGCCGCATCGTTCCAGGAGACTACTCGTGTCCTGACCGAAGCAGCCGTTGCGGGTAAACGCGACGAACTGCGTGGCCTGAAAGAGAACGTTATCGTAGGTCGTCTGATCCCAGCGGGTACCGGTTATGCGTACCACCAGGATCGTATGCGCCGTCGCGCAGCGGGCGAACAGCCTGCAGCACCACAGGTAAGTGCAGAAGAAGCATCTGCAAACCTGGCAGAACTGCTGAACGCAGGTCTGGGCGGTTCCGATAACGACTAATCGTTCACGTTAGTGCGATAAGTTGAAAAGGCCAGTCATCATGACTGGCCTTTTTTATTGTTCTTTTTTGCATCCCCCCATATTTAGCACTGCCAGGCTCCAGCCTGGAATATTGTGCAGTGCCTCACTCTGACCTTCTTTTGGCTTGGCTATACTGCATCGGGTATTGCGTCTAACCCTACCTCTGAAAATGGATAACCTCATGAATAAAAAAATATTTTCTTATTTCATTGGCTCTGCAACTGCAATGGCGCTTTCTGCAGTTATCGCCAATCCTGTTTTTGCCGCAGACACCCAACCGCATAAACCTAAAATAGCGTTAGTTATGAAATCGCTGGCGAATGAGTTTTTCCTGACGATGGAAAATGGCGCAAAAGACTATCAAAAGAAAAATGCGGATAAATTCGATTTGGTTTCTAACGGGATTAAAAATGAAACCGACACCTCGAGTCAGATCCAAATCGTTGAACAGATGATTGTGTCAAAAGCGGACGCCATTATTATCGCGCCGTCCGATTCGAAGGCACTGGTTCCGGTAGTGAAAAAGGCGGTTGATGCCGGTATCCTGGTGATTAATATCGACAACCAATTCGATGCGGCGGTGCTGAAAGACAAAGGCTTGAACGTGCCATTCGTTGGGCCAAATAACCGCAAAGGTGCGAAAGATATTGGCGACTATCTGGCGAAACATCTTAAGGCGGGCGATGAGGTTGGCATTATCGAAGGTATTCCAACCTCCACCAACTCGCAGCAGCGTACGCTTGGCTTCCAGGATGCAATGTCTGCTGGTGGCATGAAAGTGGTTTCCGTCCAGTCCGGTCAGTGGGAAATGAATAATGCCAACGCCATTGCGGCGGCTATGCTGAGCGAATATCCGAATATCAAAGCGTTGCTGGCGGACAACGATAATATGGCTTTGGGCGCGGTTTCGGCGATTCGTGCAGCCGGGAAACGCGGCCAGGTACAGGTTGTCGGCTATGACAATATCGAAGCGATTAAACCGATGCTGCAGGACGGTCGCGTGCTGGCGACGGCGGATCAGTTTGCATCACAGCAGGCAGTTTTCGGGATTGATACAGCGCTGGATGCGTTAAAAGCCGGGAAGAAACAGAGCGAACTCTCTGGTAGTGTTGAAACGCCGGTTAAATTGATTGTGAAGCAGTAACCCGCATCTGACTCTCCGGGGTCATGTTGATGGCCCCGGATTTTTATAGGGATTCGATAGAGCAGGTGCGTGCGTAAAATGGCTGATTATCAAGAAGTCTTGTCAATGTCCGGCATCGGTAAAACCTACAATGAACCGGTGTTGACCCATATCGATCTCACGTTATATGCCGGAAAGGTGTTGGCGCTGACGGGGGAGAATGGTGCCGGAAAAAGCACGCTGTCTAAAATCATTGGCGGCCTCATTACGCCAACTACCGGCACCATGACCTACCTCGGGCAGCCTTATGCCCCAACCAGCCGTAAAGAGGCAGAAAAGCTCGGCATCCGTATGGTGATGCAGGAGTTGAATCTGCTACCTACCTTAACCATCGCCGAAAACCTGTTTCTCGATCAGTTGCCAAACTGGGGGGGATGGATACACCGTAAGCGCCTGCGGGAGATGGCCTATCCGGTGATGGCAATGGTTGGCCTACAGGCGCTCGATCCGGATATGCTGGTGGGAGAACTGGGCATTGGTCATCAGCAGATGATCGAGATCGCCCGCAACCTGATCGGTGACAGCCGTATTCTGATTCTCGATGAGCCCACAGCGATGCTGACTAGCCGCGAAGTTGAATTGCTGTTTGAGCAAATTCAGCTATTTAAGCAGCGCGGCGTGTCGCTGATTTATATTTCTCACCGCCTCGATGAGCTGGCGCAAATCGCTGACGATATTACGGTGCTGCGTGACGGAAACGTCGTCTGTACCGATGATATTAAACGCTATAGCAGCGACCAGCTGGTTTCACTGATGGTGGGGCGCGACCTGGAAAGTAGCTTTGATATTAGTGCCCGCCGTCGGGGTAATCCGATACTGCAAGTGGAGCATTTTACCCGTGGCAAAGCGCTGCAGGATATCTCCCTGACGCTACATCGGGGCGAGGTTCTGGGGATCAGCGGGCTGGTGGGGGCCGGGCGTACGGAACTGATGCGCGCGATTTTTGGTGCGGATCGTATCGACAGCGGGCAACTGCTGGTGGGCGACCCGCTTAAACCCGTCACCATTCGCACACCGGCGGAGGCGATTGCCCACCGCATCGCGTTGGTAACGGAAGATCGCAAAGGAGAGGGATTGTTGCTGCCACAGTCGGTTGCTGCGAACACCTCGCTCGGCAATGGCGAAAAAGTCAGCCGTCTGTCATGGCTGAATGCCGATGAAGAGCGGCAGCTGGCGCAGAAATATATCACCCGGCTAGGTATTCGCACGTCGGGGTCTGAATTTGCCGTCGATAGTCTGTCCGGTGGCAATCAGCAAAAGGTGTTGATTAGCCGTTGGCTGGAGCGAAACTGCGACGTCATCCTTTTTGATGAACCGACGCGCGGCATTGACGTTGGTGCCAAGCGGGACATTTACCTGCTGCTTAATGAACTGACGCAGAGCGGTAAGGGGTTGATCGTTGTCTCTAGCGACCTAAGAGAGTTAATGCTGATTTGCGATCGTATTGCGGTTCTTTCGGCCGGTAAGCTGATGGAGACCTTTACTCGCGAGAGCTGGACACAAGACGCTATTCTCGCCGCCGCATTTTCGGGCTATCAACATGCCACTGGGAATTTACACGATGAGTAACACTTCACTGCCCTCTAAGGGCCGGACCGCTTCATGGCGTGGGCTGAGCAGCTATCTGGGGTTGATTGGCGCGCTGCTGGCGATGATCGTTCTGTTCTCGTTCCTGAGCGATCACTTCTTAAGCCTGAACACCTTCAGCACCATCGCCAACCAAATTCCCGATCTGATGGTGATGTCGGTCGGTATGACCTTCGTTTTAATTATTGCCGGTATTGACCTGTCGGTGGGCTCGGTGTTGGCGCTTTCGGCGGCCGTCGTCAGCGTGACTTACCTTAACCTGCATTGGTCTCCGTGGCTGGCTGCGCTGTCCGGTATCATTGCGGCGACGCTGGTTGGCTCGTTGACTGGGCTGATTTCCGTTATCTGGCGTATCCCGACCTTTATTGTCTCGTTGGGGATGCTGGAAATGGCGCGCGGCAGTGCGTATCAACTGACGGATTCCCGCACCGCTTACATCGGATCGAGCTTTGATTTTCTTGCCGACCCGATTATTTTCGGCATCTCGCCGTCATTTGTTATCGCTGTGCTGGTCATTATTGTTGGACATCTGGTACTGACCCGCACTATTTTTGGCCGCCATTTAATTGGCATTGGTACTAACGAAGAAGCGGTGCGACTGTCGGGCATTAATCCTGCGCCGTATAAAGTGATTGTCTTTGCGTTAATGGGCGCGCTAGCCGGGCTGGCCTCGCTGTTCCAGGTGGCTCGACTGGAAGCGGCTGACCCGAACGGTGGTGTCGGTATGGAACTGCAGGTGATTGCCGCAGTGGTGATTGGCGGAACCAGCCTGATGGGCGGGCGAGGTTCGGTTATTTGTACGTTCCTTGGGGCGTTGATTATTTCCGTGCTGGCGGCAGGGCTGGCGCAAATTGGCGCGAGTGAGCCAACAAAACGGGTGATTACCGGCGCAGTTATCGTGGTGGCCGTGGTGCTCGATACTTACCGCAGTCATCGGCAGAAAAAGTAGCGACGAAGGTCGTCGGAAGTACAAAAGAAAAGGCACCCTTCAGGGTGCCTTCTGCATTCTTGCGGTAGCGTGATTAACTCACCAGTGGAATACGACGATACAGCTCAATCATGTCGGTCGCCAGATCCTGGATAACCATCGCGTTCATCAGGTGATCCTGAGAGTGAACGGTTATCAGGTTAACCGGCAGTTTGCCCGTGCCTTCGTCAATGCCGATAAGCTGGGTCTGGATACCGTGGGCCAGTTTGACAAACTCGCGAGACTCTTCCATTGCTTGGCCTGCGCCTTCGAAGTCACCTTTGCGTGCAAGCTGTAATGCAGTTAATGCTGAACTACGTGCGGCACCAGCATTCACCAGCAGTTCCATGATGATTGATTCTAAATCTTCCACGTCTTTCTCACTCCATTAACTTAAGGGCTTTCTCAAGCACGACATCGCCTTTCATCATGCCGTAGTCCATCATGTCGATGACGGCGACTTTTTTGCCTAAAGGATCGGCCAGAGCCTGCAGTTTAGCCTGCTCATACTTAACCTGTGGACCGAGCAGGACGATATCCGCATCGTTGATATTTGCTTTGAACTCGGCCACCGGTACGGCTTTAATTGAGACCTCAATTCCTTTTTTCTGAGCTGCATCCTTCATCCGTTGAACCAGCATACTGGTGGACATTCCTGCAGCGCAGCATAAAACGATATTCTTCATAATGCTCCCTCATGACCCGTGATGAACCATGTTTATCGCGAGCTGAAACGATCAACAACTGCTTTGCGACGATTGTGTGTAAGTCATCACAAAGATCGCTTCAAAAAACTGAAACCGGTTACATTTCTGCGTGAGGGAGACAAAAAAACCCGCGATGCGGGTTTTGTGTGAACTGCACTGTTCGTCAGGAGGTAGATGTCTGCAAGATGCGGTTTTTTCCCTGATGTTTGGCTTTATAGAGCGCTTCATCGACGCTGGAGACCAGATGTTCCAGTGTCTCCATATGCCATTCGCCCAGTCCGGCGCTGAAAGTGACTCTAAGACCTTCTTCACGCCAGGTCCGGTTAGCCACGCTAATCCGCCATAGCTCAAGCAGCGCGCTGGCCTGTTCAACGTGCTCTGCGGTAAAGATAATGGCGAACTCCTCGCCGCCGTAGCGATAGAGGGAAAGCCCATGCGCCTGCAGGATGGTAAGTCCTTCACGGGCTACGTTACGCAGCACGATATCTCCGCTGAGATGGCCCCAGGTATCATTGATCGATTTAAAGTTATCGATATCAACCAGCGCGAGGGCAAAGGGCTGGTGATCGTTCATCAACGCGGTAATGTCAGTATCGAATGCCCAACGATTTTTACAGCCGGTGAGCGAATCTACCGTGGCCTGCCTGACATAGGCCCGCTCACGCTCTTTATTGACCTCAATCGCTTTGTGTAGCATCACCTCAAGTCCAGGAGCGTGTTTGGTGTCGCCGGTTTTTATGGCATTAATGATATTCATCAGGATGCCACGAGAAGCATGGCGTAGGTACAAGCCAAAGGTAATGATAATGATGCCCGCCAGAGCAAAACCCCAACTGACAATGATGCTCTCATGTTGCGCCAGCTGGCTCATGGTCTTGTCAGAAACCTTGTAGATGACAAACCAATCTGGATTGGTAAAGGAATAATAGTAGTACCAGGTTTGGCTGGGTTTATCGAAAAACTCCCCTTCACCCGCCGTCATTTCGGTCAGCAGCTTATCGGAGACAACGGTTTGGAAAAGCTTACCGCTATCCGGGTGCAACAGCGCCAGTCCTTGTCGATTGACGACAAAAAACTCGCCATGCACTGGAGATTTCATCTGGCGCAGCGTATGGCTCATCGCCGCCAAATCAAAATGGAACGCCAGCGTCCCCTTGAGTTTACCATCCGCAGAGATAACCGGTTTGGACAGGGTTACGGTCTGCTGTTTGGTGAAGAAATCAGTATAGGGCTGGGTGTAGCGGCTGAAGATTCCAACATCACCCTGGTGAATAAACCAAGGGCGGCTAGTGGCATCGAAGGCATGGATGTCGGGACGCTCTACCGCCTGCGGAGCTCGAAGGTAGTGGCCTGACGTATCGGCGATAGAGAGGGATGACACGGTCGGCATCATCGACAGCAGCTGCATCATGGTTTGCAGCCCTTTGTCGGGGTTGATATTCACGATGTTATTTAACTCGTCGTTACGGGCTAAATAGGTTGCGGCACGCCCAAGAATATAATCATTCTCGTGCAGAATGGATTCGGTGTAGTTAACGGCAAGATTATGGGTAAAGTTACGGTTGATACTATGATAATCGCGAATTGTGTCGTTGCGCTGGATAACGGTAACGAGTGAGGCGATAAGAATGAAACTCAGGATAATTCCCGTAAAGCTAATAAAAATCGGTGCCGTGAAAGACAGTTTTCTGCCGCTATGTTGCATATGGTTTCCATTCCTGAGAGCAAATTGCAGAGGAAGGATGGTTATTTACACTGCAATTTCATACATCGGTTTGTGCGACAAATTATAGTCGATAGGGAGGGGCATGAATATTTAACGCACGTTTAAAATTATACGTGATTAACCCTGCCAGGAGTATGTGAACCGCATCTTTAGATTAAATTGCTCATAGCGGGCTCTTTTTATGACCTGTTTTTTACGGGAATAGGGCAGGGTAGCAGAGGAAGAAACGCTACCCTGGTCGGCTCAGGTTGCCGACCAAAGCAGCGTAAAACGTCAAACCCAGCCGGACAACGCCCGTTTCATGTCTCTGCGAGGCGCTATCCAGACTGTTTATTTCTGTTACCGCGTTTGCGTTAGCGCTGCGAGGCGCGCCCCAGCCAGCTATCCCAGTCTTTCCACACCGGTTGCAGTCCACGTGCCGTTAACGCGCTGGCCACCTCAACCGGCGTGCGCGCATCGTGCGGTGAGAACTGCTCGAGCTCGGGCTTCTCATCCGCGTAGCCACCGGGCTGCGTTTTCGAGAAGGCGCTAACGTTGTTGATGGCTAGCGGAATCACGTGATCGCGGAACCACGGAGACTCACGGGTTGAGAGCGACAGCTCGGTGTCCGGAGAGAACAAGCGGAAGGCACAAATCACCTGCACCAGTTGGCGTTCATCCATCAATGAAGCCGGTTCGATGCCACCCGCACACGGACGTAAACGTGGAAACGAGATAGAATAACGGCTTTGCCAGTAGCGCTGCTGCAGCCATAGCAGATGTTCGGCAACCATAAAACAGTCCACTCGCCAGCTATCCGAAAGACCAATCAGCGCGCCAAGCCCGATCTTATCGATACCGGCCTGGCCCAGCCTGTCCGGGGTATCCAGACGCCAGAAGAAATCCTGTTTTTTGCCTTTCAGGTGATGCTGAGCGTACATCCCTTCGTGGTAGGTCTCCTGATAGACCATCACTCCGTCAAGACCCAGCGTTTTTAGCTCGGCGTACTCTGCGGTGTCCAGCGGCTGAACTTCCATATGCAATGACGCAAACTGGCGGCGAATATTGGGCAGATGGCGGCGGAAATAGTCCATGCCGACTTTCCCCTGATGCTCGCCGGTGACCAGCAGCAGGTGTTCAAACCCCAGCGCCCGAATGGCGTCGCACTCGCGGGCAATGTCATCTTCGTCCAGCGTCTTGCGCTTGATGTGGTTACTCATCGAGAAACCACAGTAGGTGCAGTCATTGGCGCACAGGTTGGAGAGATACAGCGGTACGTAAAAACTGACGGTATTACCAAAACGCTGGTGAGTCAGCTTCTGCGCCCGCTGTGCCAGCGGCTCGAGATAGCCGGTAGCAGCGGGGGAGAGCAGCGCCATCAGGTCATCGCGATTAAGCGAAGAGGCGTTAAGCGCCCGTTCGACATCGGCGGCGGTTTTGCTGTTGATACGCAGACGGATATCGTCCCATTCAAGCTGTCGCCAGCGGTCGGTGAAGGTGTTCATGATATCGCCTCCAGGAATCCGGTGAGCGGGCTGGTGGCACTTGCCTGTGCACTACGACTGCCCGGCACAGCCTGACGCGCCAGGAGCCCCGCTTCAACCGCCAGACGGAAGGCCGTAGCCATCATGACCGGGTCGTCGGCCACGGCAATGGCGGTGTTGACCAATACCGCATCGGCCCCCATCTCCAGCGCTTGGGTGGCATGGCTCGGTACACCGATCCCGGCATCCACCACCACCGGCACCGTGGACTGCTGAATGATGATGTCCAGCATCGCCCGCGTTTCCAGCCCCTGGTTAGAGCCGATGGGTGCACCCAGCGGCATCACCGCAGCACAGCCCACTTCCTCCAGCCGCTTGCACAGCACCGGGTCGGCGCCGCAGTAGGGCAACACCACAAAACCCTGTTTGACCAGTGCCTCGGCGGCTTTCAGCGTTTCGATAGGGTCCGGCAACAGCCAGCGGGCATCGGGGTGGATTTCCAATTTTAGCCAGTGAGTACCTAGCGCTTCACGTGCCAGTTGGGCGGCAAAAATGGCCTCTTCTGCGGTTTTGGCTCCGGAGGTATTGGGCAGCAACGTCACACCCGCCTCGACCAGTGGCGCCAGAATGGCATCGTTGTGCTGACGTAAATCCACCCGTTTCATCGCCAGCGTCACCAACTGGCTGCCGGAAGCGCGAATGGCGTCAACCATCAGCTGTGATGTGGCAAATTTTCCCGTGCCGGTGAACAGATGTGAATCAAACGTCTTGTCGGCAATACGTAACATATCAACCCCCTGCAATAACCTGAAAAAGCAGGATCTGGTCGCCTTCCTGCACGATTTGCTGTTCCCACTGCTCGCGCGGCAGGATCCGTTGATTCAGCGCCAGCGCGGTCCCCGGTTTAAGCTGATTAAGCTGGGCCAGCAGCGCGTTGACGCTTTGCCCTTCGGCGCACTGTAGGGATTCGTCATTGAACTGAATCTGCATGTTGCCCTCCGCATACCGGGCAGCCGATGGCACGACGCAGCGCGAGGCTACGCCATTGGCTGGTTTTGCCATCAAACAGGCGCAATTCCCCACTAGGCGTTTCAATGCCGCTGAGGAGTTTTAGGGCTTCCAGCGCCTGTAACGTCCCCATAATGCCGACGACCGGGCCAATAATACCGGCGGTGCGGCAGTTGCGTTCCGGCTCGATATCGTCCGGCCACAGGCAGCGGTAGCAGCCCTGTTCCCACGGTGGCGTGAGCACCATCAACTGGCCGCCAAAACCTACTGCGCTGGCGGTGACCAGCGGTGTACTCAGCGCCACGCAGGCGGCGTTAATTTCCTGACGGGTCGCCATGTTGTCGGTGCAGTCCAGCACGACATCCGCTTGTGCCACCGCGTGACGCAGCGCGTCGCCGGTTAAACGTTGCTGTAGCGTGAGCAGTTCGATATCAGGGTTGAGCCGCGACAATCTTTGTTGGGTGGCCTGCGCTTTAGGACGCGCTACGTCGTCGGTAGTAAACAGGATCTGCCGCTGCAGGTTGCTCAGATGAACATCGTCATCGTCGGCCAGCATCAGCGTGCCGACGCCCGCTGCGGCGAGATAGAGCGCTGCCGGGCAACCTAAACCACCTAAGCCGACGATCAACACGTGGCTACCGAGCAGCTTTTGTTGGCCTTCTATCGCAATATCACCCAGCAATATCTGGCGGCTGTAGCGCATAAAATCGCGGTCATTCATCACCGACTCCTGCTAATTCAAGCAACTGCGCGGTGGCGCTGCGCCAGTCCGCCGCCTGAGTGATAGCGCTGACGACGGCAATGCTGCCGACACCGGTCGCCAGCACCGCCGAGGCGCGCTCAAGACTGATGCCTCCAATGGCGACGGTCGGGTAATCTGCCAGTCGTTCGATGTGGCTCGCCAGCTGCGTCAGGCCCTGTGGGGCGGAGGGCATCTGCTTGGTTTGCGTCGGGAAGACGTGGCCCAATGCGATGTAGGACGGACGGGCGGCCAGCGCTACGTCAATTTCCATATCATCGTGAGTTGATACCCCGAGGCGTAGCCCTGCTGCCTGGATAGCCTTCAGATCGGTCGTTTCGAGATCTTCCTGGCCCAGATGCACGCCGTAAGCATTGTGCTTTATCGCCAGTTGCCAGTAATCGTTGATGAACAGGCGGGCGTCGTAACGACGCCCCAGTTCAATGGCGGCCACAACGTCGGCTTCTACCTCTGCATCGCGCTTATCTTTGATGCGTAGCTGAATGGTGCGCACACCGGCTACTAACAGGCGTTCAATCCACTCTACGCTATCGACTACCGGGTAAAGCCCGAGGCGAAACGGTACGGTAGGGAAATCAGGCTGGTACATTACGCCTCCTCTTTTTTGAGGTAGATTTCACCGCCTTTGGCGCGGAAGTTTTCTGACATATCCGCCATCCCAACCTCAATAGTTTGCGCCGCCGCGTAGTCACGGACTTCCTGACTGATTTTCATCGAGCAGAATTTCGGCCCGCACATGGAGCAGAAGTGGGCAACTTTGCCTGACTCCTGCGGCAGCGTTTCATCGTGGTAAGCACGGGCGGTGAACGGGTCGAGCGCCAGGTTGAACTGATCTTCCCAGCGGAATTCGAAGCGCGCTTTCGACATGGCGTTATCGCGGATCTGTGCACCCGGATGGCCTTTGGCCAGATCGGCGGCGTGGGCGGCGATCTTGTAGGTAATCAGCCCTTGTTTCACGTCTTCTTTGTTCGGCAGTCCGAGGTGTTCTTTTGGCGTGACGTAGCACAGCATCGCACAGCCGAACCAGCCAATCATCGCCGCGCCGATACCGGAGGTGAAGTGGTCGTAACCGGGTGCGATATCGGTAGTCAACGGCCCGAGGGTATAGAACGGCGCTTCGTGGCAGTGTTCCAGCTCTTCGGTCATGTTGCGCTGGATCATCTGCATCGGCACATGTCCCGGACCTTCAATCATCACCTGTACGTCATATTCCCAGGCGATTTTGGTCAGCTCGCCCAACGTATGCAGCTCGGAGAATTGCGCTTCGTCATTGGCATCCTGAATGGAGCCCGGACGCAGGCCATCGCCCAGCGACAGAGAAACGTCGTAGGCAGCGCAGATTTCGCAGATTTCGCGGAAGTGTTCAAAGAGGAAGTTCTCTTTGTGGTGAGAGAGGCACCACTTCGCCATGATAGAACCGCCGCGTGAGACAATGCCGGTCAGACGTTTGGCGGTCATCGGCACGTAGCGTAGCAGCACGCCCGCGTGGATGGTGAAGTAGTCTACACCCTGTTCGGCCTGCTCCAGCAGGGTATCGCGGAAGGCTTCCCAGGTGAGATCTTCGGCGATCCCGTTCACCTTCTCCAGCGCCTGATAGATCGGCACCGTACCGATCGGTACCGGGCTGTTCCGCAGGATCCATTCGCGGGTTTCGTGAATATAGCGTCCGGTTGAGAGATCCATCACCGTATCCGCACCCCAGCGCGTAGACCACACCAGTTTTTCAACTTCTTCCTCGATCGAAGAGGTCACGGCGGAGTTGCCAATGTTGGCATTCACTTTCACCAGGAAGTTACGGCCGATGATCATCGGTTCCGATTCCGGGTGGTTGATGTTGGCAGGAATAATCGCGCGCCCGGCGGCGACTTCATCGCGGACAAATTCTGCGGTGATGTTTTCCGGCAGGCGTGCGCCAAAACTCATCCCCGGATGCTGGTGGCGTAACACCTCGCTGCGGATGCGCTCGCGGCCCATGTTTTCGCGCACGGCAATGAACTCCATCTCCGGGGTAACAATCCCCTGACGGGCGTAGTGCAACTGAGTCACGCGCTGGCCTGCTTTGGCGCGTTTTGGCGTCAGTAAACCGGTAAAACGCAGTTCATCCAGGCCGTCGTCGGCCAGGCGCTCTTTGGTGTAGGCCGAGCTGCGGTCGTTTAACTCTTCGCTGTCGTTACGTGCGGAAATCCACGGCTGGCGCAGCTTGGCCAGACCTTTTTGAACATTAATCGCCACGTCCGGATCGCCATACGGGCCGGAGGTATCGTAGACCGGAACGGCTTCGTTTTCTTCAAACTGCGGATTGTCTTTTGATCCGCCAATCAGCGTCGGGCTGAGCTGGATTTCGCGCATGGGAATACGGATATCCGGCTGCGAGCCGGTAATGTAAATGCGTTTTGAGTTCGGGAAAGCGGTGCCTTCCAGCGTATCGATAAAGTGTTGGGCCTGGGCGCGCTGTTCGCGACGGGATGGTTTAGTTGTGGCAGACATAGCTCATTCCAAAAAAAGTAAGGAGTGGCTTGTCAGACGACGGATGAAGCAAGAGATGATTACACTTTATCATTCAGGCTGCCGCTGCGTTGGCTGCCTTCGTTCACCCCAGTTACTTACTTTAGTAAGCTCCTGAGGATTCTCTCAGTTGCTGCCTTGATGCAACTTGAATGATTTTGTGTAATCGGCACGACTCTTGTTCCCTTCGCAGGTCTTAACCTGATCAGGTTCCGCGGATCCCGAATTAACGGTCTCAGCCCGTGCTTGCGCACTGGGCACTCCGACAAGAAGTAACCTCAGATGAGAGGTAATGAATGTAAACTACTCGTTAATGCCGCAAATCTCAAGCCGGCCGTTTTAATTCACCCTGCTCGAGCGTTTCAAAAGCCAGCATTATCAATTTGTCTTCCAGCCGGAAGCGGGCTTCCAGCGCCTCGCCGATGTCGGACAGCGCCTGCTGAAACTCATAGCAGTTATCCTGATCGATGGCGTTTTCCAGAGTGGAGTCGTAGAAATCCATAATCAGCTGCGTGTTGGCGTCCAGCTGTGGCCAAATCTTCGTCGCGTTTAAAAGCGGACTGTCGCCTTCCATTTTATGGATAATACGTTCATAAATACTGAAATGACCGGCAGAAAGGTAGTCGACCAGACGCTGGCAAAAATCATCGAGCGCTTTTTCGTTAAGACGCATGAACGATTCTTTGCCAGGCTTAAGGCCAACCAGATTGTAGTAAGCCACGAGCAGGTGCTTACGAATATTCAGCCAGCGGTCGACCAGTCTATGGTGTCCTTTTACACGCTCTGTCAGGCTCTCTAACTGGTTTAGCATAGGTTGACCCCCGCATCGTTAAGATTAAAATCTGCTCACGTCAAAATGTAATAATAATGTTAATAACATGCCTGTGAAGCAAAGGTTGCGCAAGAGATATGGATCGTATAATTGAAAAATTGGATCGCGGCTGGTGGATAGTCAGCCACGAACAAAAATTATGGTTGCCCGGTGGCGAAATACCACATGGCGAAGCGGTAAATTTCGATCTTGTGGGGCAGCGCGCGCTGCAGATTGGTGAATGGGAAGGATCCCCGGTGTGGCTGGTTCAACAATCGCGCCGCCATGATATGGGATCGGTGCGCCAGGTGCTCGATCAGGACGTCGGCCTGTTCCAGCTTGCCGGGCGCGGCGTGCAGCTGACGGAGTTTTATCGCTCGCACAAATTCTGCGGCTACTGTGGCCACACCATGCATCCGAGCAAAACCGAATGGGCGATGCTCTGTAGTCACTGCCGCGAACGCTACTACCCGCAAATTGCTCCCTGCATTATTGTCGCCATTCGCCGCGATGATTCCATTCTCCTTGCCCAGCACGTTCGTCACCGTAACGGTGTGCATACCGTGTTAGCGGGCTTTGTGGAAGTCGGCGAGACGCTGGAGCAGGCGGTGGCGCGCGAAGTCATGGAAGAAAGCGGCATTAAGGTAAAAAATCTACGCTACGTGACCTCTCAACCCTGGCCGTTCCCACAGTCGCTGATGACCGCCTACATGGCGGAGTACGACAGCGGTGAGATTGTTATCGACCCGAAAGAGCTGCTGAACGCCAACTGGTATCGCTACGATGATTTACCGCTGCTTCCACCGCCGGGCACCGTCGCGCGTCGGCTGATAGAAGATACCGTGGCAATGTGTCGGGCTGAATACGAGTGACATGACACTTCATCATTCAAATTGGCTCTTTGTTGGCTGCATTCATTCACCCCAGTTACTTACTTCAGTAAGCTCCTGGGGATTCATTCATTTGCCGCCTTGATCCACTTTGAATGGTTTTGTGTATACACTGAGCGCATCAACGCTAAAGGAATGTAAAATGACCGAACTCAAGAACGATCGTTATCTGCGTGCGCTGCTGCGCCAGCCCGTTGATGTGACTCCGGTGTGGATGATGCGCCAGGCAGGCCGCTATTTGCCGGAGTACAAAGCCACCCGCGCGCAGGCTGGCGATTTTATGTCGCTGTGCAAAAACGCCGAGCTGGCTTGTGAAGTGACGCTGCAGCCGCTGCGCCGCTACCCGCTTGATGCGGCGATCCTGTTCTCGGATATCCTGACCATCCCCGATGCGATGGGGCTGGGGCTCTATTTCGAAACCGGGGAAGGCCCACGCTTTACCTCGCCAATTACCAGCAAAGCCGATGTCGAAAAGCTGCCGATTCCGGATCCGGAAGGCGAGCTGGGCTACGTCATGAATGCGGTGCGTACCATTCGCCGTGAGCTCAAAGGCGAAGTCCCACTGATTGGCTTCTCCGGTAGCCCGTGGACGCTGGCGACCTACATGGTGGAAGGCGGCAGCAGTAAAGCCTTTACCGTGATTAAAAAGATGATGTATGCCGATCCGAAGACGCTGCATCTGCTGCTGGATAAGCTGGCCAAAAGCGTCACGTTGTACCTGAACGCCCAGATTAAAGCTGGAGCGCAGTCGGTGATGATTTTCGATACCTGGGGCGGCGTGCTGACGGGGCGCGATTATCAGCAGTTCTCGCTCTATTACATGCATAAAATCGTTGATGGTTTGCTGCGTGAAAATGATGGCCGCCGCGTGCCGGTGACGCTGTTTACCAAAGGCGGAGGACAGTGGCTGGAAGCGATGGCCGAAACCGGCTGCGATGCGCTGGGCCTTGACTGGACCACCGATATCGCCGATGCGCGCCGCCGCGTGGGCCATAAGGTTGCGCTGCAGGGCAACATGGATCCGTCCATGCTCTATGCGCCGGGTCCACGTATTGAAGAAGAAGTGGCGACGATCCTTGCTGGTTTTGGTGAGGGTGAAGGCCACGTCTTTAACCTCGGTCACGGCATCCATCAGGATGTGCCGCCGGAACACGCGGGCGTCTTCGTGGAGGCGGTACACCGTCTGTCGGCGCAGTATCACCGGTAAGGAATAGGCATGGATCTCGCGTCGCTGCGCGCGCAGCAGCTTGAGCTGGCGGCATCAATTTGTCGTGAGGATCGTTTGTTAATCGATCCGCCGCGTCTTATCGGCGGTGCCGACGTGGGATTTGAGCAGGGCGGCGAGGTGACGCGAGCGGCGATGGTGCTGCTGAAGTATCCTTCGCTGGAGCTGGTCGAGTATCAGGTGGCGCGAATTGCCACCACCATGCCGTACATTCCCGGTTTTCTTTCGTTTCGTGAAGCGCCGGCGCTGATGGCGGCATGGCAGCAGCTGTCGCAAAAACCTGACCTGCTGTTTGTCGATGGCCACGGTATTTCTCACCCGCGTCGTCTTGGCGTGGCCAGCCATTTTGGCCTGCTGGCGGATGTTCCCACCCTTGGCGTGGCGAAAAAGCGCCTGTGTGGTCAATTTGAGCCGCTGACGGCTGAACCCGGCGCGCTGGCACCGCTGATGGATAAAGGCGAGCAGTTGGCCTGGGTATGGCGCAGTAAAGCACGCTGCAACCCGCTGTTTATCTCAACGGGCCACCGCATCAGCGTCGATAGCGCGTTGGGCTGGGTGCAGCGCTGCATGAATGGCTATCGTCTGCCAGAGCCCACGCGCTGGGCTGACGCGGTGGCATCGGAACGCCCGGCATTTACGCGCCTTGCAGCAAAAATGCCCCATATCAGGTAAACTGCGGTTAATTTCCGTATTTGAGAACTCATCATGTTACAAAACCCGATTCACCTGCGTCTGGAGAAGCTGGAAAGCTGGCAGCACGTCACCTTTATGGCTTGCCTGTGTGAACGCATGTACCCGAACTACGCCATGTTCTGCAAGCAAACCGAATTTAACGATGGTCAGATTTATCGCCGTATCCTCGATCTGGTGTGGGAATCACTGACGGTTAAAGATGCGAAAATCAACTTCGACAGCCAGCTGGAAAAGTTTGAAGAAGCGATTCCTGTGGCTGATGACTACGATCTGTACGGTGTGTACCCGGCAATCGATGCCTGCGTGGCATTGAGCGAATTAATCCACTCCCGCTTAAGTGGCGAAACGCTCGAGCACGCTGTCGAAGTCAGTAAGTGTTCGATTACCACCGTAGCGATGCTGGAAATGACTCAGGCTGGTCGCGAAATGACCGACGAAGAGCTGAAATTGAACCCCGCTGTAGAGCAAGAATGGGACATTCAGTGGGAGATTTTCCGCCTTTTAGCCGAGTGTGAAGAACGCGATATTGAACTGATTAAAGGGCTGCGCGCAGACCTCCGCGAAGCTGGCGAAAGCAATATTGGTATAAATTTTCAGCAATGAGGCAATAAAACGTGATTTACCGCCTGAATTGTCACGCCTGAAGGCTTCACATCTGCCCCCCGTCTGGTCTACATTTGGAGGGCGAAAAAAAGTGGCTATCGGTGCGTGTATGCAGGAGAGTGCTTTTCTGGCATTTTCGTCGCACTCGATGCTTAGCAAGCGATAAACACATTGTAAGGATAACTTATGAACAAGACTCAACTGATTGATGTAATTGCGGACAAGGCTGAACTGTCTAAAACCCAGGCTAAAGCTGCACTGGAATCCACCCTGGCTGCTATTACTGAGTCTCTGAAAGAAGGTGATGCTGTGCAACTGGTTGGTTTCGGTACCTTCAAAGTGAACCACCGCGCTGAGCGTACTGGCCGCAACCCGCAGACCGGTAATGAAATCAAAATCGCCGCAGCCAACGTGCCGGCATTTGTTTCTGGCAAAGCACTGAAAGACGCTGTTAAGTAAGATTGCGTGGCAGTGAACAGTTTTAAAGAAGGGGCGGTTTCGCCCCTTTCGTTTCTCTGGCGCCGTTTATCGGGGTTGGCGGGCGTACTGTTGCTGACAGCCTGTAGCCATAACAGCGAATTACCTCCCTTTACCGCCAGCGGTTACGCTGACACGCAGGGTGCCGTGCGCATCTGGCGTAAAGACAGCAGCGGTGAAACGCACCTTCTGGCCACCTTAAGTCCGTGGCACAACGGCAGCACCTCAACCAGCGAGTATCGCTGGCAGGATGATAAGCTGCGGCTTATCGAATTGAATATCTACGGTAAACCCTCCGAACACATCCGCGCCCGTTTCGACAGTAACGGCGAGCTGAGTTTTATGCAGCGCGAGATTGATGGACAAAAACAGCAGCTCTCCAGCGACCAGGTCGCGCTTTATCGCTATCGTGCGGAGCAGATCCGTCAGACCAGCGATGCGCTGCGGCTGGGGAAAGTGGTGTTGCGTCAGGGGCGCTGGCATGCTGACAAGACGGTGACGACATGCGAAGGTGAGACGGTTAAACCTGATTTTGACTCGCGCGCCCTCGGGCATATTGCCAGTCGCCAGAGCCGTTCTACGGCTGAGGTGAGCATTGCCTGGCTGGAAGCACCAGAAGGCTCCCAGCTCCTGCTGGTGGCGAACCAGGACTACTGCACCTGGCAGCCAACCGAAAAAAACTTCTAATATTTACCCGCGATTCATACCGCCCATATGACCGCCACCGTTGTGCTGGCCGCCCTGGCAGCCATAGCCCATTCCTCCGTGGCGCGGTATACCGGCCTCAGCCATTGCGACATCAAACTTAACCCGCTGCTGGTCAAGCTGCTGGCTCAATGCCTCTCTCTCTTTGGCGACGGCCTCAATTTTGGCGCTATCGGGTTTATCCGCTGTGAGCAGCGCGTTGTACTCATAGTGTTTGGACGTTAACTGCTGACGCAGTGCATTGGTCTGGGTGTAATAGTCGTTACGCAGCTTTTGCACGGTAGCCTGCTGGGCCTCGGTAAGTTGGCTGTAGCCGACGTTATTTGAATCATTGTTCCAATGATGTGGGCCCGCAAGGGCCACGCCGCTGGTCAGGGTAAGCGTAGCGAAGGCTAATAGCGCGAGAGGCAGTTTACTGTTCCGTTTCATGGTTGGTTCTCCTGTAGTGTGTTCTCCTTGGCTATTGCATCTTCTGTGCCAGCTTCTCATGCCGCGATAATTGCCGGTGTTCGGGCGCTTATTTTCCCGAAGCGAGTAAAAATGACCCGCGATGGGTATCCAGGCGAGTCATTTTTACTCGTCCATTCTGGCCGTTTGTGCTCGCAGGCCGGGTTATGGGGCCTGAAAGGTGGCATGATTTCTGCTGTAGGGTAGCAAAGGGAAAAGAAAAGGAAGCTCCATGGCTCTCATACGACTACAGAAGGATTCGATGGCGACCGGCATCAGCTGGTTGCTGAGCGGGATAGTCTTACTGCTGGTGTGTCTGTTCTCTGCGCTCATCGTTCGCGACTATGGCCGAGAAAGCGCGTCGGCACAGCAAACTATTCAGGAGAAGGGCAGCGTCCTTATCCGCGCGCTGGAGTCCGGGGCGCGTGTCGGGATGGGAATGCGCATGCACCATGCGCAGCTCCAGACCATGCTGGAAGAGATGGCGTGGCAGCCTGGCGTACTGTGGTTTGCGGTGACCGATGAACAGGGGAAAATTATCGCCCACAGTGACGCGCAGCAGGTGGGACAGCCGCTTTACGACGCCCGGACGATGCAGACGCTCGCGCCAGGCGATACCGAGCGCTGGCGGCGATTGACGTCACCGGAACCGGCGCTGGAAATCTATCGCCAGTTTCGCCCCCTTGACGCCCCCAGTGGGCACCATATGCGCATGATGATGCGCCGCAATGTGGTCGAGACGCCGCAGGTTATTTTTATCGCCTTCGATGCCCGCGAGTTGGATGCTGAACAGGCGCGCGGGCTGCGCAATATGATTGTCATGCTGTGTGCTGCTGGCGTCGTGATGGTGGCAACGGTCCTTGCGCAGTTCTGGTTCAGCCGCTATCAGCGCTCGCGCAAACTGCTGCAGGAGGCCACCCATCGTAAAGAAAAGCTGATGGCGCTAGGTCATCTGGCGGCCGGGGTAGCCCACGAAATTCGCAATCCGCTATCGTCAATCAAAGGGCTGGCGAAATATTTCGCCGAACGTACACCGCCGGGAGGAGAGGCTTATGAACTGGCGCAGGTGATGGCGAAAGAGGCCGACCGCCTCAATCGGGTGGTCAGCGAGCTGCTGGAGCTGGTACGTCCGGCACATTTAAAATGGCAACCGGTGGATCTCAACGAGGTGATTGGCCATTCGCTTCAACTGGTGAGTCAGGATGCGTCAGGCCGGGACATTACTCTGCAATTTACCGCCCAGCCTTCGCTATGCCGTATTCAGGCCGATCCGGATCGTCTCAATCAGGTGCTATTGAACCTCTATCTCAACGCCATTCAGGCGATAGGGCGTGAGGGTATTATTACGGTGGCAGTCGCGGAATGTGGTGATGGGCGCATCAAGCTGAGCGTGGCGGACAGCGGTAAGGGGATGACGGCGGAGCAATTGCAGGCCATCTTTACCCCGTACTTCACCACTAAAGCCGATGGTACTGGGCTAGGATTGGCGGTCGTTCAGAATATCGTTGAGCAGCACGGCGGGACAATTCACGTTGAAAGCATGCCCGGCAAGGGAGCGGTATTCACCCTCTATCTGCCGGTCAATGGGCAACAAAAGGATGAGCAAGGATGAGTCAGGAACAGATCACTATTCTGGTGGTGGACGACGATATTAGCCATTGCACTATCCTACAGGCGCTACTGCGGGGCTGGGGATATCAGGTTGCGCTGGCCAATAACGGTGTGCAGGCGCTGGAGCAAATCAGGGAGCAGGTATTCGATCTGGTGCTCTGCGATATCCGTATGGCGCAGATGGACGGTATCGAAACGCTAAAAGAGATAAAAGCTTATAACCCATCGATCCCGGTGCTGATTATGACGGCCTACTCCAGTGTCGACACGGCGGTAGAGGCATTGAAGTCCGGCGCGCAGGATTATCTGATAAAGCCGCTGGACTTTGACCGTCTACAGCAAACGCTGGCTCAGGCTTTAGCCCATACGCGCCAGCCTGAGCGTTCTGCTACGCCAGGTCCTGCGGCGCAGTTTGGTATGGTCGGCGATAGCCCGGCAATGCAGACGCTGCTGAATAATATCGCGCTGGTGGCACCGTCGGATGCGACCGTGCTCATTCATGGCGAATCCGGTACCGGCAAAGAACTGGTTGCACGGGCACTGCATGCCAGCAGCGCTCGTCGTGATAAAGCGCTGGTGACGCTCAACTGTGGGGCGCTGAATGAATCTCTGCTCGAATCAGAGATGTTTGGTCATGAGAAAGGCGCGTTTACCGGTGCGGATAAGCGGCGGGAAGGGCGTTTTGTGGAGGCCGATGGAGGCACGCTGTTTCTGGATGAGATTGGCGATATTTCGCCGTTGATGCAGGTTCGCCTGCTGCGGGCTATTCAGGAAAGGGAGGTGCAGCGCGTAGGTAGTAATCAGACGATTTCGGTCGATGTGCGCCTGATTGCTGCGACGCATCGCGATTTAGCCGAAGAGGTCAGCGCCGGGCGTTTTCGTCAGGATCTCTACTACCGTCTGAACGTGGTGACTATCGATATGCCGCCGCTGCGCCAGCGCCATGAGGATATCCCGCAGCTGGCGCACTACTTTTTGCAACGCTATGCCGAGCGTAATCGTAAAACGGTGCAGGGTTTTACGCCTCAAGCCATGGACCTGCTGATTCACTACGCCTGGCCGGGTAATATCCGCGAGCTGGAAAACGCGGTAGAGCGTGCGGTGGTCTTGCTGACGGGAGACTATATTTCGGAACGTGAGCTACCGCTGGCGATTATCGGCGCTTCCATTCCGGCATCATCGACCGAAGAGGGAATTCAACCGCTGGTGGAAGTGGAGAAAGAGGTGATTCAGGCGGCGCTCGAAAAAACGGGCGGCAACAAAACTGAAGCCGCCCGCCAGTTGGGCATTACGCGAAAAACGCTGTTGGCTAAGCTCAGCCGTTAGTTTTGCTCGCGCTCGATGGCGCGCCAGCCGATGTCGTTACGGCTGAAGCTGCCGTCCCAGTGGATATCGGTCATCAGGGCATAAGCACGCTTTTGGGCTTCGGCGACGGTATGGCCCAGGGCGGTGGCGCACAACACGCGGCCACCGTTGGTCAGAACACGATCATCGTCAGCAAGCTTTGTCCCTGCGTGGAACACTTTGCCGTCGGCAACTTCTTCCAGCGGCAGGCCGTGGATCACATCACCGGTACGGTAGTCAGCCGGATAACCACCGGCGGCGATCACGACGCCCAGCGAGGCGCGTTCGTCCCACTCGGAGATTTTCTCGTCAAGCTTACCGGCGCAGGCGGCGAGGCACAGATCCACCAGATCCGATTTCATGCGTAGCATGATCGGCTGCGTTTCTGGATCGCCAAAGCGGCAGTTGAACTCGATAACTTTCGGGTTGCCCTGTTTGTCGATCATCAGGCCCGCGTACAAGAAACCGGTGTAGGTGTTGCCTTCCGCCGCCATGCCTTTGACGGTTGGCCAGATGATGCGTTCCATGGTGCGCTGGTGGACTTCGTCCGTAACGACCGGGGCAGGTGAATAAGCGCCCATGCCACCGGTATTTGGGCCGGTATCGCCATTGCCTACGCGCTTGTGGTCCTGGCTGGTTGCCATCGGCAGCACGTGCTCGCCGTCGACCATCACGATAAAGCTCGCCTCTTCACCATCAAGAAACTCTTCGATAACGATCCGGTGGCCCGCGTCGCCAAAGGCGTTACCTGCCAGCATGTCGTGTACGGCAGCTTCGGCCTCTTCCAGCGTCATCGCTACGATAACGCCTTTACCAGCAGCCAGACCGTCCGCTTTAATGACAATAGGCGCGCCTTTCTCGCGCAGATAGGCCAGCGCAGGCTCGATTTCGGTGAAGTTCTGGTACTCGGCCGTTGGGATCTGGTGACGAGCAAGGAAATCTTTGGTGAAGGCTTTGGAGCCTTCCAGTTGCGCAGCGCCTTCGGTTGGCCCGAAGATGGTCATACCGGCGGCGCGGAAAGCATCGACCACACCAATTACCAGCGGCGCTTCCGGGCCGACGATAGTCAGATCAATCTTCTCTTTCTGGGCAAAGCTCAGCAGTGCCGGAATATCGGTAACTCCAATCGCCACGTTTTGCAGGGTCGGTTCCAGCGCGGTGCCCGCGTTGCCCGGTGCGACAAAAACGGTATCAACCTGTGGTGACTGGGCCGCTTTCCAGGCCAGCGCGTGTTCGCGCCCGCCGTTGCCAATAACTAATACTTTCATCGTCTGCTCCGTGGATTAATGGCGGAAGTGGCGCATGTCGGTGAAGATCATCGCGATGCCGTGTTCGTCGGCGGCGGCAATCACTTCTTCGTCACGAATAGAACCGCCAGGCTGGATAACGCAGCTCACGCCCACGGCCGCAGCAGCATCAATACCGTCGCGGAACGGGAAGAAGGCGTCAGAGGCCATAGCGGAACCTTTCACTTCCAGTCCTTCGTCGGCGGCTTTAATCCCGGCAATCTTAGCGGAGTACACGCGGCTCATCTGGCCTGCGCCGATGCCGATGGTCATGTTCTCTTTGGCGTAGACGATAGCGTTAGACTTAACGAACTTCGCCACTTTCCAGCAGAACAGCGCATCACGCAGCTCTTGTTCGCTCGGCTGACGTTTGGTGACGACGCGCAGTTCGCCTTCGCTCACCATGCCCAGATCACGATCCTGAACCAGTAAGCCGCCGTTAACGCGTTTGAAATCCAGTCCCGGAACACGCTGAGCCCACTGACCGCAGGTCAGAACGCGAACGTTCTGCTTAGCGGCGGTAATTTTCAGCGCTTCTTCAGTGGCTGATGGCGCGATGATCACTTCAACAAACTGACGAGAGATGATGGCTTGCGCCGTTTCGGCATCCAGCTCGCGGTTGAAGGCAATAATGCCGCCGAATGCGGAGGTTGGGTCGGTTTTGTACGCGCGGTCGTAGGCGTCGAGCAGAGAAGTGCTGACCGCGACGCCGCATGGGTTGGCGTGCTTGACGATAACGCAGGCTGGCTCGTGGAACTCTTTGACGCACTCTAGCGCGGCATCGGTATCAGCGATGTTGTTATAAGAGAGCGCTTTACCCTGCACCTGAGTTGCGGTGGCCACAGAGGCCTCTTTAACATTCTCTTCTATATAGAAGGCAGCTTGCTGGTGGCTGTTCTCGCCATAACGCATATCCTGCTTCTTAATGAAGTTCAGGTTCAGCGTGCGCGGGAAGCGGCCAGCGGCTTCTTTGCTTTCACCGTGGTATGCCGGAACCATGCTACCGAAGTAGTTGGCAATCATGCTGTCGTAAGCGGCGGTATGTTCGAAAGCTTTGATGGCGAGATCGAAACGGGTGTCGAGGGTCAGAGAACCTTCGTTGGCATCCATCTCTTTAATAATAGAGGTGTAGTCGCTGCTCTTCACCACGATAGCCACGTCTTTGTGGTTCTTGGCGGCGGAGCGAACCATGGTTGGGCCGCCGATATCGATATTCTCTACCGCATCTTCCAGCGAGCAGCCTTCACGGGCAACGGTCTCGGCAAACGGGTACAGGTTAACGACGACCATATCGATAGGCTCGATATGGTGCTGCTGCATAATGGCATCGTCCTGACCACGACGGCCAAGAATACCGCCGTGTACTTTCGGATGCAGGGTTTTTACACGTCCATCCATCATTTCCGGGAAACCGGTGTAATCGGAAACTTCGGTCACCGGCAGACCCTTCTCAGCTAACAGGCGGGCGGTGCCGCCCGTCGATAGCAGTACCACACCGCGTGCGGAAAGTGCCTGGGCGAATTCGACGATACCGGCCTTGTCAGAAACACTGAGCAGAGCGCGGCGGACTGGACGACGTTGTTGCATGGTAAATCCCCTGGATTTGACTATTACAGAGAGCGTTAGGTGAATTCTTGCGGAAAAACTCAGCTAACGCCCCTTACGGGGCATCCTTGTTTTGCGCTGGCATTGTAACGAAAACGTTTGCGCAACGCTCGCGAATTTTTCGCATTCCGCCGAAGCCATTATTTTGGCCCTCTATATAAGGCTTAAGATAAATGGATGAGGGGGCTTAACCATTAACTTTGTGGATAAGTCTGTGTGTAAATGGGTATAAGGCGGGGTTCTGCTGGGGATTGCAGCAGTCAGTCATTTTTCTGCAATTTAGCTATTGCGGGCTGCGAGAAACTCCCTATAATGCGGCCCCACTGAGACGGAACAACGGCAAACAAGCCGCCGGGTCAGTGGGGTTCTTCAGAGAACGCCGGCAGAGAAAAGCGAAATTAAACGCTTGACTCTGAAAGAGGAAAGCGTAATATACGCCACCTCGCAACAGTGAGCGAAAGCCGTGTTGCACTGC
>NZ_JBEFLV010000030.1:0-37008 GCF_040149365.1 Kluyvera huaxiensis | reverse complement strand
GTGGAGCAGGAAGGACATCTGATGGAAATGGAAGCCACGCAAGCACCTTAAAATCACCATCATACACTAAATCAGTAAGTTGGCAGCATTACCCGCCCGATAATCCGCCGATGCCTGGCTGCCGCCATAGGCGGTAACGCCTTTTGGCAGTCCCCAGATTAAGGTGCCTTGCGCGAAATCGACGTCTTCTTGCTGATCGTTACTGCTGCGGTACTTCCCGGCGGTAAGCGCATATTTAAGATGGCCCTCGCGTTGCAGCAAAGGCACCGCCGAGTACGGTACCGAATAGCTATTTTCACTGCCGTCTGTCTCCTTCACCGTCACCAGCAGATCGCCGCTCGATGAGGTTGGATAGAGGTCAGTAATAGTAAATGCGCCCGGGGAGACGTAGGTCTGATAAATGACGTAGCCATTTTGCTTAATCGTCACTCTGGCGTTACTGCGGGCTATCCCGCGTACCGTGGGCGCAAACCCCTTGAGGCTGTCGGGCAGCATATTATCGTCAGAGACTATCTGTGCGCCGCGAAAGCTCAGGGAATCAAAAACATCCGCTGGCGTATAGCTCTCACCCAGCGTCATCTCCGCTTTTAATGGGATCAGCGTTCTTTCGACATAGGTGCTGATGTGCTCCCATTGGTTCTGCGAGCTGCCTTCACCCTGGCTGTAGTTCCAGGTGGAATAATCCCGCAAACGCCAGGCCCCCAGATTCAGCCCACTTTGTAGATTGAGGTAATAACTGTCTTCATTGCTGACGCCGCCGCTGTTGCTGCCGGAAAAATCGTAATTCAGGGTCATGGCATTAATCCCCTGATCCCATTGCTCCGGCGGAATATAGCCACGCGCACTCTGCATCATCCCGGCCTGCGGAATGCTGATATCCAGTCTCAGATGGGCGAAGTCGAAACGCGTACCCGCATCGGGAATAGCCGCGAACGGCACGCACTGATCCGCAGGGAGGGACTTTAGCGCAGGAAAAGCGTTAGCATTTAGCCCCATCGCCTGCAGCCGCTTCAGCGTAAAGCACGGCGCTAACCCAGTATCGTCCTGGCTTTTCTTGTCAGCCTGAAAATCAACATCTTCACTGGCGACAAACTGCTGGTTGATATAAACATCAACCCGGTATTTTCCCGCAGCCTGCCCATCGCTATTTTCAAACTGCGAGAGATCGGCAACCGCCGAACTGTCACCGGAGAGAAACGCGGGATTAAAGTAATTATCCGCACAGGCGGTATACGAAATAAAGCCCAACGCCGCCGGCAAAATATATCTGTAGCCGTGTCTACGGCACAGTAAAACCTGGGCAATGGCCCGGGCTACATAGCAAATACGAATTGTCATTATTTTGCCGACCCAATTCCGCGGGTTATTCGATTACTGCATTTTGCTTCGGCGTATTCGCGCCATAATCATTCACCGTCTGGAAGGTGATTTGCCCCCGAGCACTCTCAGGCACCACAACCGTACTTTGGCCCAGCGGCGGCACCATCGTCGCCGGCAATTCAGCTGTCCCCTCATTGAAATGGACTAACGTGATGTAATACGGCGACGGGTTTTTTATCGTCAGCTGCTTCCCGTCCTTGTGAAAGCGCAACTTCTCCGGCGCCTCGGCCACGCTCATCGCCAGACCTTGCGGCCGAATAAAAAGTTTAATTCGGTTGAGAACCGCAATTTGTAAGGTGTTCTTAGTCGCGGCATCTTTATTCGCAGCAGGAATCGCTTTGACATTCATCCAATACAGGCTTTCCCGGTCTTTTGGCAATGATTCGCGCGGCCCGATATACATCACCCGCAGCGTATTTTCTTTTTCTGGTTTAATCACAAATAGCGGTGGAGTGACGACAAAATCACTGCTTTTTTTACTGTCAGAGTTCTCGACCCACGACTGAACTAAAAAGACCCCTTTGCTGTCGGTATTATTGACCGACAGCGAAATCTGTTCACTGCCCTGAGGGTAAACAATCCGCGTTGCGCCCAGGGCAATGCCACCGTATTCCGCAGCATGAGTCATCATTGAGGCTAGCGACAGGCTGATTATCGACAGCGCAGAACAGGTACGAGTAATAATGGACATAATGAGCCTTTAAATAGAAAACGCCTGCTGCGGCGAAAAATTATATGTAAGTCAGCGTGAACCAGGTCTGAGCATCCGCTTCACCCGGAGAAATATTTGCCGCCGTCGCCCGATATTTAGCGATAAAACTCAAGACCGTGGTGTCGTTATTTAACGAGGTAAAATGCTGCGGTGACGTATTCGGAATCAGCAAATTGCCGACACTATCAAAAATGCCAACCCCAATATTTTTGGCGCTGCCCGCGCCGCCGGTGACGGCTAATACCGACGGATCTTTCACATCGGTTACGCCGTTAAAAGCCACACCAACCCGCTGGCTGATGTTGATATCACAGTCTTTCAGCACGATAGTGAAAGGCTGCGGATCGCCCCAGGAACCGACGCTGGTAAACGTGCTGGAGCGAACTTGCCCCATCTCTACGGTTTGCGCCTCGCTGTCGGTATCGACCACGCAGGCAGCTTCAACAACCGCACCCGAGAAATGCACATCGCCGCCGGGCACGGTGACAACATGATGATTCCCGGCCCACGCCAGTAGAGGCAAAAAAGCAAACAGCACAACCGCCTGACCCGACAGAGAAATATTCATCCCAACTCCCGTTAGCGAAAGCGCCGTCCGTGGCATCTTATTTCCTGAAGGGTTACTGGTAGGTGACGTTAAAAGTCGCCGTCGCGTCTACGTCACCAGCACTCAGCGTGCCGGATGTCGCGATATAGTCCGCCGTAAACGCCATGGTGTTGTTGCCATCGATAAGGGTGGCAGCTTTCGACTCTTTCCCCAGGTCCAGCGCGGTACCGTCGGTATCATAGAGCTGCACGCCGACACCCTGCGCACCGCCGGCACCTGCCGTGTTATCCAGTACGCTCGCGTTACCGGAAGCGGCCGGGCCGTTAAAGGTCACGGATGCCTGAGTCGAAACGTTGGTATCGCAGTCGGTCAGCTTGATGCTGAACGGCACTTTCTGGTTAGCCACATTGCCCTCAGTCGGAGTATCGCCAAATGCCGCCAGACGAACCTGCCCCATATTGACCGTTTGGTTGATTGAGTCTTCCGCTACGGCACAGGCTGCGTTAACCACAGAGCCGGTAAAATGAACGGAGCCACCGGTTACCGTGACGGGCCCGGTTCCACCACTGATGCCAGCGGCCATTGCAGAGCCGCCAACCATCATTAATGCCAGCGTCAGTCCTTTAATCGTAAAATTTTTCATGCTCATTGCCCTTGAATAGTCAAAACGAATATTTCCCTGATTTTTAAGACAAAAAGGGAACGTTCCCATTTAATTAAATAAATAGTATGTGAAGTCATTAGAATTTAAACCGCGTTGCCCACAGTACTCGCTATAAATAATATTTTGTCATCGGATCATCCTGACCCGACGCCGCTGATTATCTACAATATGATTAATCTTTTACAACGCCGTTTTTATCCGATACTGGACAGTGTGCTTTTTAATTGACAAGTACCCCTTAGCACAAACAACATCAGGTGATTGTTTTATAAGGATTATGCCGTTAATTGAAATGTTAATTTTTATGGTTAAATACCACTAAGGTGTTATTTGTCAGGCGCGTAAAATGCCTATACCATTCTCTTTGATATATATTTTATCGAGACAAAGAAACGTATAGGATTTAAAGTATTAAGAATGGTAGGTATTTCAGGATATTTCTTTTAGGTCCGGTAATTCTTACCTTTTTCGTTACTGATTCATTAAATAAATGTTCTTATTTAGTGCAAAGGGAAAAGGTCGAAAATGTGTGTCAAAGTCAGCCTTCCTCTGGGGATGAGGAAGGCAAAACATTCACAGATAGGTGATCGTCAATTCCTGTAACTCAGGATGGCCGTTCAATGAACGTTGAGTGACGGTCGCGATGCCCGGCATTGCAGAGACACTGCCGGTTGGTTGAATGGCGACATGCTGGATATGGTTGACGCCATTATGGTAGCAGGAAATCTGTGCCTGTGAGCGCTGGAGCGCAACCCCACAGCCCCCTTCCACTACCTGGCCGATAAAGCGAATTTTCCCGGAGCTTGCTCCGTTTTGCGCCTGCGCCACCGTGGCAAACGCCAGGCCCATGACTGCGAGACAAATCATACCTACTGTTTTCATATTCTGACCCCACATCCTGTGAGTATTGTTAATATCGGCAACACCGCCAATGATCCTTTTACATCAACGCTATTTACATATTTACAGCTAAAATAAACTGATATTGAATTGACTATACCGCTCTGCGCCCTTCCCGGATATCCGTCATTCTTCGTATTCATCGACGTTACTTATGATTACCAACACTATTAGCGGTTAAGAATGAACTCATCGATAAAAAAATGGCGAATAATTGACCTGAACGCTGATGTTGGCGAGGACGTAAGAGAAGATTAAAATGGCGAAAATATCACCAGCAAATGTCACATTACTGATATTTCACCGCCTGAAGATCCCAGTCTGTAATGCTATTAGACGGCAGCGGCAAGGTGTGAACGCTGCCATAAGAACAATCCCAGGGCGAGATATTGCCTCACCCTGGGCCGTCATTTACTCCATCACGCGCGCGCGCTTAATCCGGCTCTCGTCAGTAGTTTGAGCCGAGTCCACCAGCGTAAAGTCAAAGCTCACTTCGGTATGCGGTTGGTTAATCTTGCGCTCCTGCGACAGCTGGTCGTCGGTGATTTTCACCGGATCGGCAATCAGCTCTTCGCGGGTGGCAAACGCAAAATCGTCCCACAGATAGGCATCGCCGTTGAGGTTAATCTGTGTGGTCAGGTGCTTATAACCCGGCGCAGAGACGAAGAAATGCACGTGTGCCGGACGGTTACCGTGACGGCCTAACTGGGTCAGCAGCTTCTGGGTTGGACCATCCGGCGGGCAACCGTAGCCGCACGGTACAATACTGCGCACCGCGTAACGGCCATCGGCACCGGTTTCAATACGGCGGCGCAGGTGATATTCGCTCTGCGATTGATCGAAGAACGAGTAACCGCCGAGGGTATTCGCATGCCAGATATCGACAATCGCCCCGGCGACCGGGTTGCCGTCTAAATCGCGCACCTGACCGTGCAGCCACATCGGTTCACCCGGTTCGCTGCCGTCATCCATTCGCGCGTACTGTTTGCTAAGCGGTGCGCCCGCCACATACAGCGGCCCTTCGATGGTACGCGGCGTGCCGACATCCTGGCCGGTTGCGGCTTCTTTTTCATCGGCACGCATATCCAGATAGTGCTCAAGCCCCAGGCCCGCGGCCAACAGCGCGGACTCTTTACGCTCGCCCAGCTCGTTTAAATAGTTCACCGCCAGCCAGAACTCTTCATCGCTGATATCGAACTTCTTGATGGTCTGGCACAGGTCGCTCAACACCTGATGCATGATGGCCTTGAAACGTTCGTTGCCCTGTTCTGAGTTTAAGCCGCTGCTGATCGCCAGCAACGATTCCAGTTCGGTCTGTTTTGCAGGATTCACTGACATTGCGTATTCCTCTTTTTTGTAGGGTAAGGTTTGTTGTTGTTAGTTCACGGCGGAGGGATGTCGGCACAGCGGCTGCACCGAAATCGCCATAAAGGGATACAGCGGTAGCCCGGTCAAAATATCGTGCAGCTCCTGGTTGTCGGCGACGTCAAAGATGCTGACGTTGGCGTAAAGCCCGGCGACGCGCCAGATATGCAGCCACTTGCCTTCGCGCTGCAGGCGCTGCGAGTAGGCTTTCTCTTCGGCTTTGATGGCATCGGCCTGGTCTTTGGGCATAGACGCCGGAATATTGACGGTCATTTCAACTTTAAACAGCATGCGGATGTCCTCTATTTTCGGGCGTAGAAACGCAATTTATCGTCATCGATTTCCACGCCCAGCCCCGGCCCCTGCGGCAGCGTGACCTGCCCCTGGCCGAAGGTGAGCGGCGTCACTACGATGTCGTCTTTGAGCAGCAGCGGCCCGAACATCTCGGTGCCCCACTGCATTTTCAGGGTCGACCAGGCATGCAGCGAGGCCACCGTTCCCAGCGTGCCTTCCAGCATGGTGCCACCGTACAGCGCCACGCCTGCGGCCTGCGCCACGTGCGCCAGCTTCAGCGCCTGCGCCGGGCCACCGGCTTTGGCAATCTTCAGCGCATAGGCGCCGGTAAACCCGCCATTGGCCAGCGCGTAGCCGTCGTGGCTGGTAGCCACTGCTTCATCGGCCAGAATCGGCAGCGTGAAACGCTGGCTCAGCGCGATAAGCCCCGGCCGGTCCCACAGCGGGATCGGCTGCTCAACCAAAGCGATACCGCCATCCTGCAGCTGGCTCATACCTTTCACGGCGGTGGTGAAATCCCACGCCTGATTGACGTCAACGCGGATGCTGACCTCATCTCCCAACGCGGCTTTGATTGCCAGCGCGTGGCGAACATCGGTCGCCAAATCGCGGGCACCGATTTTCAGCTTGAAGGTGTCGTGCCGCCCTTCCGCCAGCAGCCGCTTTCCCTCGTCGATATCTTTCGCGGTGTCACCGCTGGCCAGCGTCCACAGCACCGGCAGACGCTCGCTAAGCGCACCGCCGAGCAGCGCGCTGACCGGCACGCCCAGCGCTTTGCCTTGCGCGTCGAGGAAGGCGGTTTCCAGCGCCGACTTGGCAAAGGTATTGCCCTTCACGCTGGCATTCATCGTTTCGGCAAGCGCCGCCACGCCGCTAAAGGTCTGCCCGCACAGCAGCGGTGACAGATAGGTTTCAATCGCCAGCTTCATCGCTTCCGGGCTTTCTGCGCCGTAGCTCAGGCCGCCAATTGTCGTCCCCTCGCCCCAGCCGACCACCCCGTCGGCGCACTGCATGCGCACAATCATCAGGGTCTGGCAGCCCATCGTCGCCATCGACAGCTTGTGCGGGCGGACGGTAGGAATATCCACCAGCCAGCAGGCCAGTGATTCAATCGTTAACATCGGTTGCTCCTGCAAAGAAAAAGGAATCAGGGTGTTGTTTTGCCCGGCGGCAGGCTGCGCAGCGCGATCCACGCCAGCAGCGCGTAGGCGATAAGCAGCAGCGAAACCGGCCACGAAGCGTCGAAGGCCATCAGCAGCGCCACCGCCAGCATCGGCCCAAGTCCGCCGGAGAAGATCGAACCAACTTCATGCCCCAGCGCGAGGCCGGAATAACGCACGCGGACCGGGAAGAGATCGCTCATGATGCATGGCTGGGTGCCGATCATCGCGCCGTGGCATACCGGCAGGCCGAGGAACATCGCCAGCAAAATGTAGCCGTAGCTGCCGGTAGACAGCAGCCAGAAGAACGGGAACGCCATCACCAGCAGGCCAATCACGCCGATGTAGTACACCGGTTTTAGGCCAATGCGATCGGACAACGCGCCCCAGAATAGAATCGAGAAAAACTCAACCAGCATGGCGAGGGTGACGGCGCTGATTATCTCCCCGGTGCCAATGCCGATGTGTTTGGCGTACACCACCGAGAAGGTGAAGAAGATATAGGACGCGCCGTTTTCCGGCAGGCGCAGCGCAATGGCCTGTAGCAGCGCTTTACGATGATCGCGTATCAGGATCAGCAGCGGGATCTTCTCGTGCTTGTCTTCAGGTTTGGCCTGGGTAAAGGCTTTACTCTCGCGAATGTTTTTGCGGATATAGACGCCCACCAGGAAGATGACGATGCTTAGCACGAACGGTACGCGCCAGCCCCAACTCATAAAGTCGCTTTCCGGCAGTTGCTGCACCAGATAGAAAGCAAACGCCGACAGCACAAAACCGCCGGATACCCCCATCTGGCTCCACGCGGTGTAGAACCCGCGCTTTTGCTCAGGGGCATTTTCACTGAGCATTAACACCCCGCCGCCCCACTCGCCGCCGGAGGCCACGCCCTGTAAAAAACGTAAAGAGATCAGCGCCAGCGGCGCCCACAGACCAATTTGCGCGTAGGTCGGCAGCAGGCCAATCACAAAGGTGGTTGCCCCCATCAACGTCAGGGTCATGATGAGCGTCATCTTGCGGCTATAGCGATCGCCAATATGACCGAAAACGATACCGCCCAGCGGCCGCGCCAGGAAGCCGACCGCAAAGCCGGAAAACGCCAGCAGCGTGCCTTGCAGTGGGTCACCGCCCACCGGGAAGAACAGCGGGCCAAATACCAGCGCCGCCGCGGTGCCGTAGAGGAAAAAGTCATACCACTCCAGCGCATTGCCCAGCACCGAGGCCACCACCAGCTTACGCATTTGCTGCGCATCGTGGCGGGTTTCGGCGGGCGTGACTACGGTTTCAGAAACGACATTACTCATCCGGCATCCCTCTTTAACGGTTATGCTTCGTGCCCGACGGCGTGATAGCGACGGTTGAAATAGACCAGCCCGCGCGGCTGCTCGCTGCTGCGAATCGCCTGCACCCGGCAGTAGAAGACCGAATGGCTGCCCACTTCGTGGCAGTCATCAATCAGGCAGTCGAAGCTCGCCACCGCCGAGCTCAGTACCGGCGCGCCGCTGGCCATCACCTGCCAGCTGTCGTGGCAAAACCGTTCTTCCGAACGCAGACTGGCGTTGGCAAATACGCCGGACAGCGCCTGGTGATCGCTGGAGAGCACGTTGACGCACAGCGTGCCGTTTTGCTTGAAGTGCGCATGCGCAAAAGAGTTACGGTTCATACACACCAACAGGGTTGGCGGCTGGTCGGTCACGCTACAGACGGCGGAGGCGGTAAAGCCAAATTTACCCGCCGGGCCGTCGGTGGTAATAACCGACACCGCGCTGCCCAACTGCGCCATGGCGTTACGAAATTCGATTTGCAGAGTCATTAGAAGATCCTCAAAGATCGATAATCAGACGGGCGCTTTTCGCCCGGGAACAACACAGCAGGATCTGATCGCCATCGGCCTTCTCGTCGTCGGTCAGATAGTGGTCACGGTGATCCGGTTCGCCTTCCAGCACGTCGGTCAGGCAGCTGCCGCAGATCCCCTGCTTGCAGGAGACGCAGACCTTCAGCCCCGCCAGCGCCAGCGCCTCGACGATGGTCTGGTTGGCGGCAACCTGCACGGTAATGCCGCTGGCCGCCGCCACCACTTCAAACGGCTGACCGCCGGTTTCCACCTCTGCGCTAAAGCACTCCTGGTGAATTAGATCCGGGCCGTAGCCCTGCGCGAGCGCGCGTTCATTAACGGCATCCATTAACCGCGCCGGGCCGCAGACATAGACATGCGTTCCTTCCGGCACGTCGCACAGCACCGCGTCGAGGTTAATGCGCTGCTCATCGCTACAGTGCAAATGCACCTGCGACGCATAAGTCGAGGCTTCCAGCTGCGGGAGAAACGCCGCCTGCTCCCGCGTTTTGGCGCAGTAATGCAGGCTGAACGTGCGCCCGGCAGCCAGCAATTCCGCCGCCATCGCCAGCATCGGGGTAATGCCAATCCCTCCGCCAATCAGCAGGCTATGCCGGGCACGATCGTCAAGCGCGAACAGATTGCGCGGTTCGCTGACCGCAATCTCGTCTCCCTCGCGCAGCGCATGCACCGCCAGTGAACCGCCCTGCGATTGGCTGTCTTTGAGCACGCCGAGCTGATAGAAATGCCGCTCCTGCGGGCTGCTGCACAGCGAATACGGGCGCAGCAGATCGTCGCTCAAGTGCAGGTCGATATGCGCCCCGGCGGTAAATTCGGGCAGCGCCCGTCCGTCGGCATGAGCCAGCGTCAGCAGCACCACCTCGCCGCGCAGTTCGCGGCGGACTACCTGTAATGTCAGCATCAACTTCTCCTTTAGCGCATGAACAGCCCGCCGTTGATGTCCCAGGTTGCCCCGGTGACAAACGACGCGTGTTGAGAGGCCAGCAGCGCCACGGCATGAGCGACAAATTCCGCCTCGCCGAGCGCGCCTACCGGGATCATCTGTAGCAGCCCCGCCATTTTCTCTTCCGGCACCAGCGCGTGAACGGTCGGCAGGTCCATCGGTCCCGGCGCGATGGCGTTAACGGTGACGCCGGATTTGGCCAACTCACGGGCAAAGACTTTGGTCAGCGTCAGGATCCCGCCTTTCGACGCCGCATAGTGCGCCCCGGAAGCGGTGCCGCCGTTTTGCCCCGCCAGCGAGGCTAGGTTGATGATTCGGCCGTAGCCGCGGCTGGCAAAATAGCGCCCCATCGTCTGGCAGCCGACAAAGGTGCCGCGCAGATTGGTGGAGATCACCCGATCAAACTCATCAACGCCAATGTCCATCACCGGCGTCGCCAGTGTCAGCGCGGCGTTATTGACCAGCACGTGCAGGCTGCCAAAACGCGCCACGCTGGCGTTAAGCGCGGCGTCAAAATCGTGCGGCTGGCGAATATCCAGCCCCAGCGCCAGCACGTTGTGGCTGTCCAGCTCAGCGGCGGCGGCTTCGGCGCGGGCGGCATCAACGTCGGTCAACACCACCTGATACCCCTGCGTCAGCAGATGGCGGGCGATAACGTTGCCCAACCCGCTGGCCGCGCCGGTGACTAATACGGTTTGCGTCATAAACGACTCCTTATAGGATGTAACCGATGCTGTGCAGCACATCGTCGCTGTTGACCAGGCGGATCACTTTCTGGCTTATCCGCCAGCCGTCGGCCTGCAGCTGCAGGTGCCAGGTGATATCGGCGGCATAGTGGCGGCTATGGCCTTTGCGGTGTTCCCACAGCGACTGGGCGCCGCGCACTACCACTTCGCTGTCGCTGGCCTCCAGCAGGCGAAAACGCGACAGCGTACGCAGCGTTCTGGCGCGCGGAGTGGTCGAGATAGACTCACCGCTGTACAGGCGCTTCACACGCTTGGCGCGCATTTCGTGGTCATCGCAGGCGTAGTTAAGGGTGTTTTTAAAATCGGTCTCCTGCGGATCAATTGGCACCACGTACAGGCCGTCGTGCTGCCACAGATCCAGCCAGGCGTTAAATTCGCCCTGATCGAGGAGATCGCCTTCGAGGTTAATCACCGCGATGGCCTTAAACAGTACAGATTCAGCGGTCATCATTTATTCCATCTCCGTCATCAGTTTTTTCCACTGCTGATACGCGGCGCGCATCCCGGTCTCGGCACTCACGTCGCTGCGCAGACCGTCATCGGTGCGGTATTCGCCCGCCAGGCCGCGGTTGAGCATGATCCACAGATCGTCCCCGGCGGTGGCGCCGCGCTGAACGCGTTCCCACGCTTCCGAGTCATCCGGCGTGCCGAAGCCCATCGGCCCCTGGAAATGCTCGTGCAGACGCAGGCGCGCCTGGTTAGCGATTTCCGGGCCGCCGTCCATGGTGATCACCGCATGGTGAATTTCGGTTTCATTGACCGACAGCGGCTGCAGGACGCGGAAGAACGCCATCGAGCAGGCGATGTTGGGGAAGATATTGAGGTTGAAGCCGGAACCGCCGACCGCGCGCACGATACGGCGCACCTGGTCTTCATCGTGGTCGGCGCGCAGGGCATCGGCCAACTCGGTAAAACGTTCCGGGATCGGCGCATCGAGGTTGGCTTCCAGATCCACCAGTTCCGGGATCATCACCATCACGCTGTGCCCGTTGCCGAGATCTTCGACATAACCGCTGCCGTCGACAAAGTTGAGCATCTCTTCGGTTTGCTTATCGACCGAGCTTAAGAACGAGCGGTGCACCACCGGGAAGTGGTAGCCGTCGGTGGTGTTCTCGAGCTGGATTTTCCAGTTGCCCGGGAAGCGGAAACGGTGCGCTGGGCCGGTTTTAATCGGGTAGCCCGCGCCCTGCTTCATAAACAGATCCATCCACTTTTTCGCCGCGCCGAGGAAATCTTCCAGCGGCTCAATGTGGTCGTTAAAGGTAGCGAAGATCATTCCCGCGTACTGTTCGGTGCGCAGTGATACCAGCCCCAGCTCGCCTTTTTCCAGCTGGTCGGCATAGCTTTCCGGGTGCGGCACGCCGCGCAGGCTGCCGTCCAGCGCGTAGCCCCAGCCGTGGTAAGGGCAGACAAAGCTGTTAGTTTTGCCGCTGCGGTGTTCACACACGGTGGCCGCGCGGTGGCGGCAGCGGTTCAGCAGCGTATGGACGGTGCCTTTACGATCGCGCACTACGATAACCGGCTGAGTGCCGATCTCGGTGGTTTTAAAGCTGCCGGTGTCGGGGATTTCGCTGGCATGCGCCACCCACACCCAGGTTTTGCCGAAAACTCTGTCCAGCTCCAGTGCGAACAGCTCTTCGGAGGTGTACAGCGAGGTATGCACACGGTCGTGCTGCACCAGCGATGCAATCTCTTCGCGGCTCGGCGCGGTGGGCATCGTGGTATCGATATTTTTCACATTAATGATGTGGTCACACTGCATGTCCATTCTCCTGCACGTCTTCGACGGTCTGATGGTTTTCCGGCACCGGGAGCGTGTCCTCGGCGTGCCAGTGGCTTACGGGTCGGCTAAACAGGTTGCGGGTAGTGAAATGGTGCATCACCATCTCTCCCGCTTCGCGCCGAAAGCTAACGTTGATTTCAGCGGCGTTGAGGTGCGCGCCGCCGGCGCTAAACGCCGAGGTTTGCAGCATCAGCCAGCGGCCGTGCAGCTCGCCGTCGGTCACTGCGCTGAGCGCCTCGGAACAGAGAAAATGCGCGTTCATGGCAAAGTGGGCCGGTTTTCGCACATACCCGGCCATCATGGCGACAATGGCCTCGCGCCCTGAATGACGTCCCAGACGCGTAGCGTAAGGTTCGCCAACCCCTTCCCAGCAGGCATCATTGGTGAACAGTGCGCCGATGGCGCGTACGGTGTCGCTGTCGTCGAGCCGGTCGCACAGGTGCATGTACTGGCTTATGCACACGCGAGCGGCCTGCTGATCTTCGAGCTGCTGTAAGCGCTGCGCATCCTGAGAGGTCATCATCGACTCCGTTAGTTCTGAATAATCAGTTCGCGGCCAACGCGGGCCTCGATTTTGCAGTACTTCCACAGCTTGCTACCGCCGTCGCCGACCGGCGTGGTGCGGAACAGGTTGCAGACGGCGGCGACGTTCTCCAGCGCCTGAGCGTCGGCCAGCACGTAGGTGGTCCACGGAGCGGTGGTAGATGGGCCAACCATCAACTGGTCATCGTCCATATTGCCGATAACGGTGATCCCCGGCGTTTCATCAATGCCTTTCATCATCACGCCGAAGGCGGCCCATACCTGCTTGGCTTCCGCCGCGCTGGCATCGAAAAAGTTCTGGTTCACGCCGATGCAAAACAGTACGCGTAAGGTTGTGGTCTGGCTCATCTGATGCTCCTTAAGTTAAAAATCACAGGTAGCCGGGCTGCGGCTTGCCACCGAAGAAGACGGTGCCTGCGTTGAGATATGAGAGATCGCCCATAAAGGCGTGTTGGGTAATGACCATGGTGTCGCGCACGTAGCGCTGCAGCGGACTGGTCATGGTGACGCCGCCCATGCCGTTTAACGCCAGCGCCTGACGCGCCACATCGGCGGCCACGCGCGTCACGTGAGTCGACGAAAGACGCAGCGCGTTAATCTGCTCGCAGCTGGCGTCATCGCCGGACAGCAGCTGTTGCCAGACATCGTCGATAGCGTCGTAGAACCAGGCGCGGGCGGAACGTAAGTCCGCCTCGCAGCGGGCAATTTGCATCTGCGCCTGCGGGCGCTCGGCCAGACGCGGCGCGCCGGTCACCGACTGCTGGCGATGGGCAATGGCGTAAATTTCGTTGAGCGCCGCGCGGGCCACGCCGAGCGCCACCACCGACAGCACCTGAGTCGCCAGCGACAGCACCGGATAGCGGTACAGCGGGCCGTCGAGATTCAGCGCACCGCCGCGAATGAAGGTCCATTCCTGCGGTACAAACACATCGTCCACCAGCAGATCGTGGCTGCCGGTACCGGCCAAACCGACGGTGTTCCACACCGGGTCAATCTGCACGCTGGCACGCGGCAATACCGCCATTCGCGGCAGCGGCTGTTCGCCATCCGGCAGAATACCGACGCCTAACACCGAAGCGCCCATACTGCCGCTAGCAAAGCTCCAGCGGCCGCTGACCCGGTAGCCGCCATCGGCCTGACGCGCCTTTTGCGTGGGGAAAATACCGCCGGCGAAGACCACGTCCGGGCCGTCGCGGTAGAGTTCTTTTAAGGTGTCCACCGGCAGCGCGCCGAGATAAAACGGGCTCATGCCGAAACTCGCGACCCAGCCCGCGGAACCGTCCGCAGTGGCAATCTGCTCAATCAGCTCGCAGAACTGTGCCGGGGAACATTCATCGCCGCCGTAAATTTTCGGTACCAGCGCGCGATAAACGCCCACCTGTTTGAAACGGCTGATGATGTCGTCAGAAATATGACGTTGATGCTCAAAATCCTGGCTACGAGTCGCAACTTCGCTCAACAGCGGCTCTAGCGCTTCACGGACGTGGACGGCAGACATAGCGTTCTCCGGTTAGTAGTTGCGGCATGCGCAGAGCGCACGAAGCCGCAATGAGTCAAACTCACTGAGTCATCAGGAATAGAGAAAAAAGAGAGTGTGCGGTTAGCGACGTCGTCGCGCGGTCAACCACTCGGCGGCCTGTACCAACAACCCTTCAGCACCCTTGCGGGCCACTAGCTGGAGGGCAATCGGCCTGCCGCGCAGTTCACCTGCGGGGATCGTTAACGCCGGGTGGCCGCTGAGGTTAAACGGCCGCACCAGCCGGGTCAGGTTAACCACGCTCAGCGGGTCGGCCGCTTCGGCGAGCGTCGGTGGTAGTTCGGGGAGCGTGGCTAGCGCCAGCAACGGGGTTTTCGCCAGCAGCGCATCAACGTCTGCGGTAAAGCGCTGGCGGACCTGTTCAGCATCCTGAAGCGTCTGCTCGCTCACCGTTTCACCGGCGCGAATACGCGTGGCAACATCGGCGGAAACGGCGCCGGTGGCCAGAAGAGGGTTAAAAGCCTGCCAGTTTTCGTGGCTGATAATGGCAATTCCGGCGCGGTGGGCATCGGCTAGCGAGTCCAGCTCAGCACGCTGCGGCTCAACGTTGGCGTCGGTAAGGAATTGAACCAGCTGCGCATCGATTTCCGGCAGCGCGGCGGCGATAAAGGTGACGTCCGGAAAGTCGCTTATCGGCGGAGCCACCGGGACGTTGAGGCGATTGAGCGCCTGACGCAGAACCTGGGCATCGCGGGCAAACAAGCCTACGCAGTCCAGCGAGCTATCTGCGGGCAATACACCCTCGCGGCTGAGTACGCCGTAACCCGGTTTTAGCCCGAGAATAGCGCAGCAGGCGGCTGGCATGCGCACTGAGCCGCCGGTATCGGTGCCCAGCGAGAAATCGACTTCACCGGCGGCGACAACCGCCGCCGAACCGCTGGAGGAGCCGCCAGGAATCAACGTCGGATACAGAGGGTTAACCGGCGTCCCGCCCCAGGCGTTGATCCCGGTAACGCCAAATGCCAGTTCATGCAGCGTGGTTTTACCGGCAAGCCGACAGCCGCTCGCCAACAGCGTTTCGACAACGCTGGCGTGCTGCGCCGCGGCGGGTGTTTGTGCCAACGCCGGACAACCTGCCTGAGTGCGGTATCCCGCGACATTCAGGGTATCTTTGACGGCAAAACTGAGAGAACCCTCACCGAGGGTAAACCGTTCGACAAACCCATTGCTCTCGTAAACTGGCTGCATGATTAGCACCTTAACCAGAAAAAATGAATCACATTCAGGCTAGCAGTCAATGCTGCTTTTTTGTCCTGACTCGCGTTAAATCAATACTGGCAAATTTAGATGAATATTCAAGTAATATTTCACGTTAATTTTACGCGCACGCAACAATTCATTAACCTTTAAAAGACCATGGTTAATCTCGCAGTTTGATGAAATATAAAGCAAATTAGTGCATATAGGCGGGCACAGCCTGCGAAGTAAATTTCGCAGACTGTGATTAAAAGGTGTTTATTTACAGGTGGTTATAAATATTTTCTACGCGAGTCACAATTTTGTCATTGTGGCGGTGAAAGGTCAGAGTTCGTTGAGATTATCGAGGACTTTGGCCAGCGACTGGTTCATTTTTTCAACCTGACTGGCGCTCATTCCCTTAAAACCTTTATCAAAAATCTTGCCCACCAGCGGCATGGCTTCCGCCACTTTCTGCTGCCCGGCTTCAGTCAACATCACTACCGTTACCCGCGCATCGCGCTCGCTGCTGGCGGTGGTCACCAGCCCGTCATCGCGCAGGCGGCCAACGATTTTGGTCACGGTAGGCATTTTCGCCAGCGCATATTCCGAGATTTGCGAAATGCTTGCTTCGCCATACTGGTGGGTGATCATCAGCACGCGAAAGCGCGATACATCCAGCGAGATCTTTTTCAGGGCGATTTCTACCGTCTGGGTGTAGCGCGCATAGACGTTAACAATCCAGTAGAACGGAAACTCTTCCCGGTGAAACTCGGTCTCATCAGACAGACCGGCAGGACTCTTCTTTGTCGGACTCATGCGTTTCCTTACCCCAAATGCAACAGATTTGCCGATTATACCCTGTGTCTGTGCGCCCGTCCTGACAGCATTACTCTCTGCCAGTTCTGCTCTTGCATGTTTACGCGACACAGATCGCATTATGATTCACAAATGCCACATGCATAACAATTACGTATCATTTTTCAAACATAAAATTGACACTCGTCATGGCTATTTTCTATACGTTAGCAGCCTGTACCTCACTCATACTAATAAACACAATGTGGAGCTTTTGATGAACGATAGCCCTTCTACGGAACAGACCCGCTCCGGGCCGCAAACCTCAGCGCAAATACCGCTGAATCCCCGCCAGCAGGCGGTTATCAATAAACTTTTTCGCCGTCTGGTCGTTTTTTTGTTCGTGCTGTTTGTCTTCTCCTACCTCGACCGTATCAACATCGGCTTTGCCGGTTTGACCATGGGCAAAGATTTGGGCCTAACCAGCACCATGTTCGGCCTGGCAACGACCCTGTTTTACGTGATGTACGTGGTATGCGGTATTCCCAGCAACGTGATGCTGACCATCGTCGGCGCACGGCGCTGGATTGCTATCCTGATGATCGTCTGGGGGATTGCCTCTACCGCCACGCTGTTCGCTACCGGGCCGAATAGCCTGTACGCGCTGCGCATGCTGGTGGGGATCGCCGAAGCGGGCTTCCTGCCGGGCCTGCTGTATTACATGACCTACTGGTTCCCGGCGCACTACCGCGCCCGCGCCAATGCCCTGTTTATGATTGCCATGCCGGTGACGATGGCGCTGGGTTCGCTGGCCTCAGGCTATATTCTCAACATGGACGGCATGCTCAATTTGAAAGGCTGGCAGTGGCTGTTCCTGCTGGAAGGCTTCCCGTCGGTACTGCTGGGACTGGTGGTGTGGTACTGGCTGGATGACAGCCCATCAACCGCAAAATGGCTGACCGACGACGATAAAGCCTGTCTCAACGAGATGCTGGAAGCCGATAAACAACAGGCGCTGCAAACCCAAAACGCCATTGCGGCGGCCTCCGTGGGACAAAAAAGCATGTTCCGCGAGCTGTTCACGCCGGTGATTATTCTCTACACCCTCGCCTATTTCTGTCTGACCAACACCCTGAGCGCCCTGAGCGTCTGGACGCCGCTGATTTTGCGCAGCTTTAACGCCGAAAGCAGCAACGTCACCATCGGATTACTCAGCGCTATTCCGCAGGTGTGTACCATTGTCGGGATGATTTGGTGGAGCAAACGTTCTGACCGCTACAACGAGCGTAAGCTGCATACCCTGCTGCCGTATCTGTTTGCCGCCGCCGGTTGGATTCTCACCGCCACCAGCCCGAATCCGCACCTGCAGTTTACCGGCATTGTAATGGCATCGATGGGGGCGTTCGCGGCGATGGTTATCTTCTGGACCACGCCGGACAGAGCCCTGTCGCTGCGCGCTCGCGCGCTGGGAATTGCGGTGATAAACGGTACCGGAATGACCGGCGCGGCGCTCGGGCCGTTGCTGATGGGCTGGATGAAAGACGTTACCGGCAGCTTTAACGCCGGGATCTTTATGGTCGCCGGATTCCTGGTGCTGGGGGCTATCATCGTGGCGTTTATTCCGATGAAGACCGCGACGAAACCGGTAGTGAATGCCGGAGCCGCGCCAGAGTCGGCGTAACGGATTGTCCGGGCGATAAAGGTCGCCCGGACATTTCACTTAGAAGGTGTAGCTCGCCCCGACCTGAACCGTACGGTCGCGACCAATCCAGCAGTTGCTGCTGTCATAGCAGGTAAACGTCTCTTTGTTGGTCAGGTTCTGCGCGCTGGCTTTGAGCATCAGCCCGCTCAGGCTGCTGTCCACCGCCGACATATCGTAAGAGAGCGACATATCGTACTGAGTTGTGCCCCCCAGTTTCCCTGCATCGTTAGCCTGTGAAATCTCCATTGGACCGGTATAGCGCACCCCGCCGCCTACGGTCAGCCCGCGCACGATGCTCTGGTCGAAGGTGTAATCGCCCCACAGATTAAACGCATTTTCCGGTACCTGGGTCGGGCGTTTGCCCTGATAGGTTTCATCTTCGGTGTTAATGGCGTGGGTATAGGCGTAGTTGGCTATCAGGTTAATGTTGTCGGTTGGACGGCTAATCGCCGACAGTTCCGCACCGTTCGACTCAATCTCCCCGGTCTGGTGGTAGTTCCAGCTTGGATCAGCGCTCAGCACGTTTTTCTGGCGAATATTAAACACCGAGGCGGTAAAGGTGGTGGCGTAGTCAGCCAGCAGGTACTTCACGCCGCCTTCCAGCTGTTTACTGGTGGTCGGTTTCACCTGATCCGCCGTCAATCCACGGGCCGGGGAAATGGGTTTGAAACCTTCCGAGTAGCTGATGAACGGCGAAATACCGTTGTCGAAGGCATACAAGACGCCCAGGCGTTTGGTCACGCGGTCTTGCGAGATCCACTCTTTCTGGTCGCTATTGAGGTAGTCGGTAGTGCCTGACTGGTACTCGTCGTAGCGCAGGCTGGCGAGGATATTCAGGCCGCCGTAGGCAATTTGATCCTGCAGGTAATAGCCTTTCTGGTTATAGGAAAGCCGGTTTTTCTGCGCGGTATAAAGACCTAATGCATCTTCACTCACCAGGCCAAAGTCTGGGTTACGCATATCCAGATTCGGCGGCGGGGTTAAATAGTTTGAATAGCGGTAGTGGTAATGCGAGTTCAGCTTCTGATAGTCAAACCCGGCCAGCAGATGGTGCTGCCAGTCGCCCAGCGCCAATGTGCGCGTGAGCTGGTTATCAATGTTGAAGCTGTGCAGATCTTCATCGGTAGTATAGGCCGCACGGCTGATGTCATAGACCGCCGTCGGGCTATTACCGGTGGAGTAAACGCTCTGCTGATGGGTATCGATATCAAAGTAGCGTGCTTTCTGTGCGATGCCCCAGCCGCTGTCAAACTCATGTTCGAAGCTATAGCCAATCATCCATTGGCGCTGCTTGAAGCCGCTCCAGTCATCGCCGGCAAAGGCGCGTTTATCCGCATACTGGGAACGTAAATAGGAGAGCGGCAGCGGGTTCGACGGCGTCAGGCTCGGGGTATTTTGCGCCAGCGCGTCAATGGTCAGGCGCGTTTTATCGCTCGGCTGCCAGGTCACGCTCGGTGCCAGCAGATAATCTTCATAGCGGCTGGTGTGCGGCTGATCGTCGCCTTCGGTCGCTTTACCCAGCAGACGGTAGCTCCAGTCGCTGTCGGCGACCTGTCCGGTAGAGTCGATGTAACCTTCTTTCAGATTACGGGTTCCGGTGTTAAAACCGATTTCCGTTCGTGGGGTCGTCTGCGGTTTTTTACCCTGAATGTTCACCAGCCCGCCCGGCGAACCGTTGCCATAGAGAACCGACGACGGCCCTTTCAGAATATCAACGCTCTCAATCAGCAGCGGATCGATCCGCGCTTTGGTATTCCCGGTGACGTTATACGGTAGCTGTAGGCCGTTGTAGTACTCGTTATCGACGCTAAAACCGCGAATTTTATACTCGCTCATGTAGGTGGTGCTGCCGCGTGATTCGGTGGACACCCCCGGCGCGTAGCGCAAAATCTCGTTCACCGAGGTGGCGTGGCGTTCGCTGATTTCATGCTGACTGATGGTGTTGATGACCTGCGGTGTTTTACTTTCCGGTACCGCCGACTTGGTGGCACTGTTGGTCCAGCCGGGCAGTTCACTCCCCTCGCCCGTGCCGGAGGCAGTGACCACCATAGTGGATTCCTCGGCGGCATACCCCTGTGTTGAAAGTGCGAGTGCAATCATCCCGGAAAGCGTACAAACGCGAAGACCTGTCTTATTCATTATGGTTGAGCTCAAATCAAATAAAGAACGATAATTATTATCATTAATATTTGTAATTCAACGCCAAAATAAACAGGGCTTTAGGAGTGTGATGCAGGTAACAGATTTGATGAAACGACAACGGCCCCTTTCGGGGCCGTTGTCAGTAAAACGCGGGAAACATTATTCGCGGCGAATCAGGCGGAATACCGCCAGCACAACGATGGCGCCCACAACCGCCACCAGGAAACTATGCAGGTTAAAGCCGCTGACGCTGCCGCCCAGACCAAACGTGGTCGCCAACCAGCCGCCGACAACCGCACCGACAATCCCGAGGATACAGGTGAGAATGAAACCACCCCCATCGCGGCCCGGCATAATCAGTTTGGCAATAACACCGGCAATCAGACCAAAAATAATCCAGGTAATAATACCCATTTTTCCCACCTCTTAAGTTCCATTAACACCAATAAAAGCGCCGACATTCTGCGCCGCTAATGTTTCAAGTATAGGTAATTGTTCTTAAAAAACCTGGTCAGGCGATGATATTTTATGCAGATAAATACGAATATTGACGTAGGCACTGCCTTAAGTACTTTACGCAGCCGAAATCCGTGGAAATGTTAAAAATTTTCTCCAGGACGCTGAAGTTCTGTTTTTCGACGCCGATAGATAATTGAGAGTCTGCCATTCAGGAGCCATTCCCGGTGAGTGAGCACAACACACAGTTTCTTAAGCAAAACCCGTTAGCGGTATTAAACGTTCTCCGCGATCTTCAGCAGGCTAACGCCGCGCTGCGCGTGAGTTGGTCTTCGCGCCAGTTTATTAGTCGTATTCTCGACGTCAGCCAGCAGCAGTTGATTATCGACTTTGGCAGCCGTGAGGAAGATAACAATGCCGCCCTATCGGCGAATAATATCGCCATGGTCGCAGAAACAAATGGCGCCAAAATCGAATTCACGGTGCCACGGATGCAGGTGGAGAATTATCAGGGCCTGCCCGCCTTCGTAATGCCGACGCCGCCTGCGGTATGGTGTATCCAGCGTCGTGAATATTTCCGTATTCCGGCCCCGCTGTATCCGCCTTATTACGGCTGTGCCGTCCTGCCGGATAAAAGTACGCTGCGTTTCCGTCTGTTTGATTTGTCGCTAGGTGGGATGGGCGCTTTGCTGGACGCGGCGCCGCCGGAGATGCTGGCTCCGGGAATGGAGCTTAGAGAGATAGAACTCGATATGGGGCAATGGGGGCGTTTTCGCTTTGACGTCCAGCTGCTGGCCATCAGCGAGCGCAAAGTGGTCGACAGTAAGAATGAGACGATTGTGACGCCGCGCCTGAGCTTCCGTTTTCTGTATATGAATCCGGTGCTTGAGCGCTCGCTCCAGCGAATTATTTTTTCGCTGGAGCGTGAAGCGCGCGAACGGGCAAATAACGTTCGCTAACTACATGGCATCCATGGCTTTCTGTACTTTCCAGATATAGCGTGGCGCCTGAGGCGCGGGATGGTTCTTCACCACGTGGTCGAAGAATTCATCCGCGTCCAGATCGTTAATTTTAGAAATCGCCTTTTTCCTGTCGGACGAGAAGGTGCGCAGCAGCGCGCCCGCGCCGTTGGCATAGGATACGACCAGCGCATACTGCATAACTTCAGGATCGGTAATACCCGCCAGCGAGCCGTGTTCCAGAATGCTCAAATAAGCCGCGCCCATTGAGATATTCCGCTCCGGGTTTTTCAACTCACTGGTCGACGGCTGACCGCTCCAGCCCATGTGGCGATAAACATCCAGACCCGACGTTGACGCTTTAAGCTGCATCAGTCCCACCGCATTGGATTTACTCACCAGCGTCGGATTACCGCCGGATTCTACGGCAATAATGGCGGTGATAAGTCGCGGGCTGACGCCCCAGGCGGCACCGGCTTTTTCAGTAATTGGCATCCACTGCATTGCGCGTTTCACCGGAACCTCAGGATTCCACGGCGGATCGCGGTAATCCGATTTAGAACTACACCCGGCAAGTAATACAATTAAAAAAGCAAACCATCTTAATTTCACGCATCTATCCTTTTAGCTGAACTTTGCTGCCGTTAATGACAACCACTGGCTCAGGCGGCATGATACCCGTTTCATTCTCAGCAAGGAAATGCCATGTCTTCGTTTCATCTCATCGCCCCGTCCGGCTACTGCATCAACCAGACCGCCGCGCAGCGTGGCGTTACGCGGCTGGAAGCGTCCGGGCATCAGGTGGCGAACCAGCAGGTGATTCCTCGTCGCAACCAGCGTTTTGCCGGAACCGAGGCCGAGCGGCTGGCGGATATTAACGACCTAGCCACGCTGGGTGGGGAGAATCAGATTGTGCTGGCGGTGCGCGGCGGCTACGGTGCCAGTCGTCTGCTGGAGAGCATTGACTGGCCGTCGCTGATAGCCCGTCAGCAGCGCTCGCCGCTGTTAATCTGCGGCCACAGCGACTTCACCGCGATTCAGTGCGGTTTATTAGCCAAAGGCAACGTCGTGACCTTTAGCGGCCCTATGCTGGCAGGTAACTTCGGCGCGGAAAACCTCGACGGCTTTACCGAGGAACACTTCTGGCGCGCGCTGCGTAGCCCTACCTTAACCATCGAATGGGACGGCGACGGGCCACAATGCGCCGCCGAGGGAACGCTGTGGGGCGGGAACCTGGCGATGATCGTCTCGCTCATCGGTACGCCGTGGATGCCGGAGATCCGCGATGGCATTTTGGTGCTTGAGGACATTAACGAGCATCCGTTCCGCGTTGAACGTATGCTGTTGCAACTGCTGCATGCCGGTATTTTGCCGCGCCAGCGCGCCATCGTGCTGGGGAGTTTTACCGGAGCTAGCCCGAATGATTATGACGACGGTTATGATTTAGCAACCATGTACAACTACCTGCGTTCACGGTTATCGATTCCGGTCATTAGCGGGCTTGATTTTGGCCACGAGCCGCGCACCGTCACGCTGCCGTTGGGCGCGCAAGCACAGCTTTCGCATAATATGGGGCATTCGGCGCTGACGCTCACCGGCCATCCGGTATTAGCCGAATAAAAAACAATAATCACCGCTTATTAATTCAATGTTCGCGCCCTAATTATGGTAACGTTTTGTAACTAGCTTGTACGTTATCGGGGAGTGCGTGAACATTGGACGCCGCGGCAGTCATTAGTCTCTTTATTTTGGGTTCGGTCTTAGTAACCTGCAGTATTCTCTTAAGCTCATTTTCTTCCCGTCTTGGTATTCCAATTCTGGTTATCTTCTTAGCCATCGGCATGCTGGCGGGCGTTGACGGCATCGGCGGCATCCCCTTCGATAACTACCCTTTCGCCTATATGGTGAGTAACCTGGCGCTGGCGGTTATCCTGCTGGACGGCGGGATGCGCACTCAGGCCAGCTCCTTTCGCGTCGCATTAGGCCCGGCCTTATCGCTGGCTACCGTCGGGGTTCTCATCACTTCGGGACTCACCGGGATGATGGCCGCCTGGTTATTCAATCTGAATATGATGGAAGGAATGCTGATTGGCGCGATTGTCGGCTCCACCGACGCCGCGGCGGTATTCTCACTGCTCGGCGGTAAAGGGCTGAACGAACGCGTGGGGTCAACGCTGGAGATTGAATCCGGCAGTAACGATCCGATGGCGGTGTTTCTCACCATCACCCTGATTGAGATGATCCAGCAGCACGAAACTGGTCTTAGCTGGATGTTCCTCGTGCATATCATTCAACAGTTTGGCCTCGGTATCGTGATTGGTCTTGGTGGCGGCTACCTGCTGCTGCAGATGATCAACCGTATTGCCCTGCCCGCCGGGCTGTATCCGCTGCTGGCGTTAAGCGGTGGGATAATGATTTTCGCCGTCACCACGACGCTGGACGGTAGCGGTATTCTGGCGGTGTACCTGTGCGGCTTCCTGCTGGGCAATCGGCCTATTCGCAACCGCTTTGGCATTTTGCAGAACTTTGATGGCCTGGCGTGGCTGGCGCAAATCGCCATGTTCCTGGTACTGGGCCTGCTGGTGACGCCATCGGATCTGTTGCCGATAGCCATTCCTGCGCTGCTGCTCTCCATCTGGATGATTTTTGTGGCTCGCCCGCTGTCGGTCTTCGCCGGGCTGCTGCCGTTCCGCGGCTTTAATCTGCGCGAGCGGACCTTTATCAGTTGGGTTGGGCTGCGCGGTGCGGTGCCTATCATTCTCGCCGTATTCCCGATGATGGCCGGGCTGGAGAATGCGCGGCTGTTCTTTAACGTCGCCTTCTTCGTGGTGCTGGTGTCGTTGCTGTTGCAGGGAACTTCGCTGTCGTGGGCGGCGAAAAAAGCCAAAGTCGTGGTGCCCCCGGTGGGCTGGCCTATCTCCCGCGTTGGCCTGGATATCCATCCGGATAACCCGTGGGAGCAGTTTGTTTACCAGCTGAGCGCCGACAAATGGTGCGTAGGCGCCGCGCTGCGCGATCTGCATATGCCGCAGGAAACGCGCATTGCCGCACTGTTCCGCGACAATGTGCTGCTGCATCCAACCGGCAGCACGCGGCTGCGGGAAAACGATATTCTGTGCGTGATTGGCCGTGAGCGTGACCTGCCATCATTGGGCAAAATGTTCAGCCAGTCGCCGCCGGTCGCACTCGATCAAAGTTTCTTCGGTGACTTTATACTTGAAGCCGGGGCTAAGTTTGCCGACGTGGCGCTGATTTACGGTCTGGACGGCGGCGAAGAATTCCGCGACAACCAGCAGTCGCTCGGCGATCTCGTAGAGCACCTGCTCGGTGCCGCGCCGGTGGTTGGTGACCAGGTCGAGTTTGCCGGTATGGTGTGGACGGTCGCTGAGAAAGAAGAGAACCAGGTGCTGAAGGTCGGCGTCCGGGTCGCAGAAGAAGAGAGCGAGTGATTGCTGTTGGCCGGATAGCGCGATGCCAATCCGGCCAACCAATGACGTTCTGCCCAAAAGCCCGGTTGGCATCGCGCCACCGGGCAATAAGTTACACTGTCACGACAGGCACGCGCGGCGCAACCGCACACATCAACTCGTAGCCCACCGTTCCGGCGCTGGCCGCCACTTCATCAATCTTAATTTCCTTACCCCATAACTCAACCGGGGTGCCAATCCCAGCTTGCGGACACGGCGTTAAATCCACCGCCAGCATATCCATCGAAATCGCCCCAACCGTCCCGGTGCGAATGCCATCAACCAGCACCGGTGTGCCGTTGGCAGCAATACGCGGGTAGCCGTCGGCGTAACCGCAGGCGACGATACCAATCCGCTGTTCTTGCGTCGCCCGATAGCGGCTACCGTAGCCTACCGCGTCACCCGGTTTTAGCGTCTGCACACCGATTATCTCACTGCTTAGCGTCATTACCGGCTTCAGGCCGCTGTTGGCGATGTCCTGCCACTGGCCTGACGGCGATGCGCCGTACAGTACAATCCCCGGGCGAACCCAATCAAAATGGGTTTCCGGATGCCATAGCGTGGCCGCCGAGTTGGCCAGCGAGCGTGGGCAATCCAGCCCTTCCGCCGCCTGCTCAATCCGCTGCATCGGTTCGGCTACACCATCGGTATTTTCCGCCTGCGCGAAATGCGACATCAGGGTCATCGACCCCACGTTGCTCATGCCACGCAGCTGCTGCCAGACGGTGTGTACCCGCTCCGGGGCAAAGCCCAGGCGGTTCATGCCGCTGTTCACCTTCAGATAAACATCGATGGGCGAATGCAGCCGCGCGTTTTGCAACGCCTTAAGCTGCCAGTTGCTATGGACGCTGGTGGTCAGACGGTACTTATCAAACAGCTCTAGCTCCGAAGCATGGAAGAAGCCTTCAAGCAGCAGAATCGGCCCTTTCCAGCCGCGTTCACGCAGCAAGATCGCCTCTTCGAGATTAAGCATCGCAAAGCCGTCTGTTTCGCGCAGGGCATTCCAGACCCGCTCTAATCCATGTCCATAGGCGTTGGCCTTCACCACCGACCAGATGCGGGCATTGCCCGCCGCCCGGCGGACAATGGCTAAGTTATTACGTAACGCCTGTAGGTCGAGGCTGGCGAGCACGGGACGAGACATGCGTTCTCCTTATTGGTGTGCGCCATGCAGGTGCTGCGCGCGGGCGGGCGTGAATCCCGGTGAATAACGAGCCACGCTCAGATCATCATAGGGAATGGCCGGGGTGCGGCCAGACATCAAATCGCTGAGCAATTGGCCAGAACCGCAGGACATGGTCCAACCTAGCGTGCCGTGTCCGGTGTTGAGCCACAGGTTTTTAAACGCCGTTTTACCGACGACCGGCGTACCGTCAGGCGTCATCGGACGCAGCCCGGTCCAGAAGGTCGCCTCGGCGATTTTACCGCCGCGTGGGAACAGATCCCCCACCACCATCTCCAGCGTTTCCCGGCGTGGTTGCAGCAGTTCGGTATTGAAGCCGACAATTTCCGCCATCCCGCCGACGCGAATGCGGTTATCAAATCGGGTGATGGCAATTTTGTAGGTTTCATCAAGGATAGTTGAAACCGGCGCGCCGCTCTCTTCTACAATCGGAATCGTCAACGAGTAGCCTTTTAGCGGATAGACCGGAATATCCACCAGCCCTTTGAGCATCGCCGTTGAATAGGAACCAAAGGCCATCACGTAGGCATCGGCGGTCACGACTTCATCGCCGCACTTCACGCCCACGATACGACCACCGTCCTCAATCAGGCTGTCTACCGGGGTATTAAAGCGGAACTGGACGCCCGCCTGTTCGGCCATTTTCGCCAGCCGCTGGGTGAAGAGCTGGCAGTCACCGGTTTCGTCATTGGGTAAACGTAGCCCGCCGGTTAGCTTGTGCGCTACGTCGGCCAGCGCCGGTTCAACTTCAGCAAGCCGGGAGGCCTCCAGCAGTTGATACGGAACGCCCGCGTCTTCCAGCACCGCGATATCGCGGGTGGCGCTCTCGTATTGCTGAGCGGTGCGGAACAGCTGCAAGGTGCCGCCCTGACGGCCTTCATAGCTGATACCGGTGGTGTCGCGCAGGGTTTTCAGGCAATCACGGCTGTATTCCGCGAGGCGGACCATCCGACCTTTGTTTTCCATGTAGTGGCGCGTGTCGCAGTTACGCAGCATCTGCCACATCCATTTTAACTGGAAGCCGGTGCCATCGAGGCGTATCGCCAGCGGCGCGTGGCGCTGGAACATCCATTTAATCGCTTTTAACGGCACGCCTGGTGCTGCCCAGGGCGCTGCATAGCCCGGTGAGATCTGCCCGGCATTGGCGGCGCTGGTTTCTAACGCCGGCCCCGCTTCACGGTCAATCACCGTAACCTGATGCCCTGCCTGACTTAAATACCAGGCGCTGGTCACGCCCACGACTCCACTTCCCAGTATGACAACGTGCATAGCCACTCCAGAATCAGTAAAAGAACAATCATCTAATTACAAATTGATAACCTAGATGAAAATATTATTCAACATAGGCTTTTTTTATGGTGACTTACCTCACAGAGTGCCCACGGTGCGGGGATAGCGAGAAATTGCGATCTCCTGCTGCCCGTTATTTTTTGTCAGCATAAAATCCTGCTAAAGAGGCAAATATTCGTCCAGAAAATGAATTAATCATGAAGAAAAAAAATGCCGCTTGTTACAGATTTTCTGCGGTGTTCTATTCTTTATTTGAGGCTCTCCACACAGAGAGAGTCGCCAACAATGAGGGCGCGCTAATGGCTACGATTGACTCGATGAATCAGGACGCAACTCGTCTGAGCGATGGACCCGACTGGACGTTTCCGCTGCTTGAAACCTACCTGGCGGAGATCGACCGGGTAGCGAAGCTGTATCGACTGGACACTTATCCGCATCAAATCGAAGTCATTACCTCCGAGCAGATGATGGATGCCTATTCCAGCGTAGGGATGCCGATTAACTACCCGCACTGGTCATTTGGTAAAAAGTTTATCGAGACCGAGCGCCAGTACAAACACGGGCAGCAGGGTCTGGCGTATGAAATCGTCATCAACTCCAACCCGTGTATCGCTTACTTAATGGAAGAGAACACCATTACCATGCAGGCGCTGGTGATGGCGCACGCCTGCTATGGCCACAACTCTTTCTTTAAAAATAACTATTTGTTCCGTAGCTGGACCGATGCCAGCTCCATCGTCGACTATCTGCTGTTTGCGCGTAAATACATTACCGAGTGCGAGGAACGTTACGGCGTTGATGAAGTGGAACGTCTGCTCGACTCCTGCCATGCGCTGATGAACTACGGCGTTGATCGCTATAAACGTCCGCAGAAAATCTCACTGCAGGAGGAGAAAGCGCGCCAGAAAAGCCGTGAGGAGTATCTGCAAAGCCAGGTGAATATGCTGTGGCGCACCCTGCCGAAGCGCGATGAAGAGAAAGCTTCTGAGGCGGCACGCCGTTATCCTTCTGAGCCGCAGGAAAACCTGCTGTACTTTATGGAGAAGAACGCGCCGCTGCTGGAGCCGTGGCAGCGTGAAATCCTGCGCATTGTGCGCAAAGTGAGCCAGTATTTTTACCCGCAGAAGCAAACCCAGGTGATGAACGAAGGCTGGGCGACTTTCTGGCACTACACCATCCTCAATCATCTGTACGATGAGGGGAAAGTGACCGAGCGCTTTATGCTGGAATTCTTACACAGCCATACCAACGTGGTGTTCCAGCCGCCTTATAACAGCCCGTGGTACAGCGGAATAAACCCTTACGCACTAGGCTTTGCCATGTTCCAGGACATTAAGCGTATCTGTCAGAATCCGACAGAGGAAGACAAATATTGGTTCCCGGACATCGCAGGTTCAGACTGGCTAACCACGTTGCATTTTGCGATGCGGGATTTTAAAGACGAGAGTTTTATCAGCCAGTTCCTGTCGCCGAAAATCATGCGTGATTTCCGCCTGTTCACCGTGCTGGATGACGATCAGCATAACTATCTGGAAATTTCGGCCATTCACAATGAGGAAGGTTATCGGGAGATTCGTTCGCAGCTCTCCTCCCAATATAACCTCAGTAATCTGGAGCCGAATATTCAGGTGTGGAACGTTGATCTGCGCGGCGACCGTTCGCTGACGCTACGCTACGTGCCACATAACCGCGCACCGCTGGATAAAGGCCGTCGCGAGGTGCTCAAGCATGTGCAGCGTCTGTGGGGCTTTGACGTGCATCTGGAACAGCAGAACGCTGACGGTAGTATTGAGCTTCTGGAGCGCTGCCCACCGCGTCCTAACGCACTGTAGCGGCTAAATGCAAAACACCCCGGCAAACCGGGGTGTTTTATTTTAGGCTGGCGGTGATTAACGGCCGTGAATAGCCAAATCGCCCGGCAGATTTTTCTGCATTCGATGCCAGATCTCGCCACTGTCATGACCATACCGACGCACCGTTTCATACACTTTATCGTGATCGCCCTGCTCACACAGTTCAGCCAACCGGTGATAGAAGCCCAGTGCCAGGCTGCGCGCTTCCGGGCTGGAGAAGTAGTGACGACCCAGGCGGGTGTACAGCCCCTTCATGCCGTTTAAGATCAACCCGTAAATCGGGTTGCCGGAGGCAAACGCCAGACCGCGGAAAATGCCGTAATCCAGCTCGGCAAACGCGTCGGCGTAGTCTTCGACTTCACGCGCATTTGCCAACACTTCCAGCGCTTTTTCCGGATGTTGACGGAATGCGGTGCGAATATAGATGGTCGCGATATTGGTACGCACGGAGAGCAAATTATCAATCAACTGCGGTACGCTATCGTGATCGAGGCGTGCCAGCGTTTCGAGGATATTGAGCCCGGACGTTTCCCAGAAATTATTGACCTTCGTCGGCTTGCCGTGCTGAATGGTTAACCAGCCGTCGCGAGCCAGACGTTGCAACACTTCACGTAAGGTGGTGCGAGTCACACCAATTAATTCAGAGAGTTCACGTTCAGCAGGAAGAATTGAACCTGGAGGAAAACGGTTATTCCAGATACTTTCAACAATATACTCTTCCGCGAAACCCGCCGGGCTTTGCGCCTTAATAACCATAGTAAAAATTCCATTACACAGCGTTGCAATTGGACTCATCATACCAGAGCCAACATAGTGCAGATAGCGCAACGATTGAATTAAAAAGGGATCGCCGTTTCATTTTTCACATTTCTTTTTTAGCGCGGAAACCATCCTTCCCGGGCCATTTCTGGCAGTGAACCGGAATAAATGGTAAAAAATGTCATCTTTTCAGGAGGAAAACGGTTGTCATGGAAATTTCTTACGGTCGCGCCCTGTGGCGTAACTTTCTCGGCCAGTCACCGGACTGGTATAAACTGCTACTGATTATTTTCTTAGTCATCAACCCATTAGCCTTTTTACTCAACCCATTTGTCGCCGGATGGATGCTGGTGGTTGAATTTATCTTCACGCTGGCAATGGCGCTGAAATGTTATCCGCTAATCCCCGGTGGTCTGTTGGCTATCGAAGCGGTATTTATCGGCATGACCTCGCCCGAACATGTGCGCGATGAGATTGCCGCCAACCTGGAAGTTTTGCTTCTGCTGATCTTTATGGTCGCGGGCATTTACTTTATGAAGCAGCTGCTGCTGTTTATCTTCACCCGCCTGTTGCTCAATATCCGTAGCAAACGGCTGCTCTCCATCGCCTTCTGCCTCGCCGCCGCATTTCTCTCGGCGTTTCTCGATGCGCTGACGGTAGTAGCGGTCATTATCAGCGTCGCCGTGGGCTTTTACAGTATCTATCATCAGGTCGTCTCCTCCCGCCCTGACGATGTCGATCTGCTTGATGATAGCCATATCGACAAGCATAACCGTGAAGTGCTGGAGCAGTTCCGCGCCTTTTTACGCAGCCTGATGATGCATGCAGGCGTCGGCACCGCGCTTGGCGGCGTGATGACCATGGTTGGCGAACCGCAGAACCTGATTATCGCCAAGGTCGCGGGCTGGCATTTTGGCGAATTTTTCCTGCGCATGTCGCCAGTCACCGTTCCGGTCTTTTTCTGCGGCATCATGACCTGCTTCCTGCTGGAGAAATTTAAAGCCTTTGGTTACGGTGCTGAACTCCCCGACGCAGTTCGCAAAATTCTCTACGACTTCGACGAGCGCAGCCGTAAACAGCGTACGCAGCAGGAGACCATGCGCCTCATCGTGCAGGGCATTATCGGCGTCTGGCTGGTTCTGGCGCTGGCATTGCATCTAGCGGAGGTGGGCCTGATTGGCCTGACGGTGATTATTTTCGCCACCTCGTTCACCGGCATTACCGATGAGCATGCTATTGGCAAAGCCTTCACCGAAGCGCTGCCGTTTACGGCCCTGTTGACGGTCTTCTTCGCCGTGGTGGCGGTGATTATCGACCAGCATCTGTTTGCACCGATTATCGACTTCGTGCTACAGGCATCGCCGCATGCCCAACGCTCGCTGTTCTATCTGTTTAACGGCGTGCTGTCATCAATATCGGACAACGTTTTTGTCGGTACCGTCTACATTAACGAAGCCAAAACCGCGCTGGATAATGGGGCCATCACCCTGCCGCAGTTTGAGCTGCTGGCGGTGGCTATCAACACCGGAACCAACCTGCCGTCGGTGGCGACGCCAAATGGCCAGGCCGCATTCCTGTTCCTGCTAACCTCGGCGTTAGCGCCGTTGATCCGGTTGTCTTACGGGAGAATGGTATGGATGGCATTGCCTTACACCCTCGTGCTGACGCTGGTGGGTCTGCTGTGCGTCGAGTTTACCCTCCAGCCAGCAATTGATTGGATGATGGGCCAGGGCTTATTAGGGCTCCCTGCAATAAGCCACTAAATTCACTGTGCTTCTCTATGCCGGCGGTTTTCTCGCCGGCATTGCATGACCATTTACGAATTATTGCGTATAGCCAGATGGCACGGCTAACGTTTTCGTTTACACTGCGTTTTCAAAGCTCGTTCCAGGGAAATGATTATGTTGCGATATTTAAACCAGAGCTCACGTGGCCGCAGTGCCTGGTTATTAATGGCGTTGACCGCTTTTGCGCTTGAGCTAGTGGCATTATGGTTCCAACACGTGATGCTGTTAAAACCGTGCGTGCTGTGTATTTACGAGCGCTGCGCGCTGTTTGGCATCATGGGGGCTGGATTGGTTGGCGCCGTCGCGCCGAAGAGTCCGCTGCGTTACATTGCGATTTTTATTTGGATTTACAGCGCATTTCGCGGTCTGCAGCTGGCGTGGGAACACACCATGATCCAGCTTCACCCGTCACCGTTTATGACCTGTGATTTTATGGCGCGCTTCCCAAGCTGGCTGCCATTGGACAAATGGTTACCGCAGGTATTTGTCGCATCAGGCGACTGCTCGGTTCGTCAGTGGGAGTTTTTAACGCTGGAGATGCCGCAGTGGCTGGTTGGCGTATTCGCCGCCTATCTGATTGTGGCGCTGCTGGTGCTGATTGCCCAACCGTTTAAACCGAAAAGACGCGACCTGTTCGGCCGTTAATCGTTTTCATTGCCAGCTGCAGAATATTGCGGCTGGCATTCCTTCCTGACTAGCTCATCAACGCCCAAATACCGTACCCCGCCGCACACAGCAGCCCCCAACCGCTCAGGTTTATCACGACTGCCAGCATTAAGAGTCTTATTGAACTATTCATCAGGAACCTCATACCAATGCGAATAGAGTCACTATCGGCACGGTACGACGTTTACCCAGCGATTTTGTTACTAAAAAGTAAAAACGAAGCAATATCGCGGAAATTGCGAATTAGTCAGCCCATTCGGGTTTGTTCATGATGTGGTCCTGCCAATCGATCACTTCGGACTCTTTCACTGCGATGTGGCGCACGGAAATACGCTCGCCGTGCATCGCCGCTTTAGAGCCGGCAATCAGCGGGTGCCACTGTGGCAGCGGCTGCCCTTCCGCCAGTAGGCGATAGGCGCAGGTGTGCGGCAACCACTCAAAAGTTGGCAGATTATCACGCGTCAACTTGATGCAGTCAGGTTCATACTCAAAGCGGCGCTCGTAGTTACGGCACTGGCAGGTTTTGATATTCAACTGACGGCAGGCAACGTTAGTAAAATAGATTTCATCGGTGTCTTCATCCATCAGCTTGTGCAGGCAGCACTGTCCGCAGCCGTCGCACAGCGACTCCCACTCGGCGTCGGTCATATCGTCAAGGGTTTTGCTCTGCCAGAAAGGTAATTCGCTCATCAGGATGTCCACATCAAAAATCGGGTTGCATCTTATAACCAGTCTGGCACAGGGATGCAAGTTTTGCCGCCCGATTGGGGCGGCAAGAAGGGATTACAGCACGCGGGTCGTCAGGGATTGGCCGTTAAACTGCACTTCCAGTTCGTCGCCGCTGTGCAGCGGACCGACGCCTTCCGGTGTCCCGGTCAGCACCACATCGCCCGGCTTGAGGGTGAAGAAGCGGCTCATATAGGCGATCAGCGGCACAATTTTGTGGATCATATCGGCGGTTGTGCCCTGCTGGCGCACTTCGCCGTTTACCGTCAGGCCCAACGTGGTATTTTGCGGGTCGCCGGTAAAAGCAGAAACGGGAATAAAACCGGAGATCGGGCAGGAATTATCGAACCCCTTCGCTTTCTCCCACGGCTGGCCGGCTTTTTTCATTTTGCCCTGCACATCGCGCAGGGTGAGATCGAGCGCGACGCCGTAACCGGCAATCGCCTGCTGTACGTGATCCGGCGTGGCCTGGCGCAGCGTGCCGCCAATCAGTACCGCCAGCTCAACTTCATGATGCACAGAACCCAACCCCTGCGGCAGGATCAGCGGCTGGCGCAAATCGCACAGCGCCGTTTCCGGCTTAATAAACAATACGGGTTCTTCCGGCGTCGCGCTGCCCATTTCCTGGATATGTTTTGCATAATTACTGCCAACACAAACAACTTTGCTTACCGGGTAATCCAGCAGAGCACCCTGCCAGTTATGATGCTGATACATGCTTTTCCCTTACTCGTTGTTACCATGGACATACATCTGCCGGAAGCGAATGAATTATTCGCCCTTATTTTGTGAGTCGGCCAGATGCTGTTTTAACAGATTCTCAGGCGGCGGCGGGAGCTGTAAATAATACCCCTGCTCAACTAATGCCTGTTTTACCTTTTCCCAATCGGCATTGACCGGTTTCTTACGTCCGTCCAGCGGCAGCACCATTGCCAGCTTCGGCTGACCGAATCCCTGCATTAATTCCGCAGGCACACGTGAGAAGTCGTCTTTTTTTTCGACATATAAATAGGTTTGATCGCGTTTAGTACTACGATAAATCACACAAAACATACTTTTACTCTGAATTAGGACTGTGGTTGCTTGCTTGAATATATTAGTGACTATAACATGCCTGATAGTCTTCGGAATATCATCGCGTATTATGCGATGGTAAATAGCAAATTGAGTAAGGCCAGGATGTCAAACACGCCAATCGAACTTAAAGGCAGTAGCTTCACCTTATCCGTGGTTCATTTGCATGATGCAAATGCCGAGGTTATTCGTCAGGCGTTAGAAGACAAAGTCGCCCAGGCTCCGGCTTTTTTCCGTCATGCACCGGTTGTGGTTAACGTCAGCCGCCTTGAGGAGTTTACCCAATGGCGCGCAATCCAGCAGGCAATCATGTCTGTCGGCTTACGTATTGTCGGCGTCAGCGGCTGCAAGAACCCACAGTTCAAAGCCGCAATCGACCAATCGGGACTCCCTTTACTCACTGAAGGGAAAGAAAAAGTCGCCCGGCCGCAGCTCGTTGAGCCACCAGCCCCCGTCGAACCACCACCAATTGTTAATTCGATCACAAAAACGCGAATGATTGATACACCGGTACGTTCCGGTCAGCGCATTTATGCACCAAACTGTGATCTGATTGTTACAAGCCACGTGAGCGCAGGGGCGGAACTTATCGCCGATGGCAATATTCATGTCTATGGCATGATGCGCGGTCGCGTTCTGGCTGGTGCCGGCGGAGACCGGGAAGCACAGGTATTTTGTACCCACCTTGCGGCGGAGCTGGTCTCCATTGCAGGGGAATATTGGCTGAGCGATCAAATCCCAGCCGAATTTTATGGCAAAGCGGCGCGTCTGCGTTTAGACGATAACGCTTTGACTATTCAACCGTTAAATTAATCCCTTTTAACAAGGAATTTCTATGGCACGCATTATTGTTGTGACTTCAGGTAAAGGGGGCGTGGGTAAAACCACCTCCAGCGCGGCCATCGCGACTGGTTTGGCGCAAAAGGGAAAGAAAACGGTCGTTATCGATTTTGATATCGGTCTGCGTAATCTTGACCTGATCATGGGCTGCGAACGTCGTGTAGTTTATGATTTTGTTAACGTTATCCAGGGCGATGCCACGCTGAATCAGGCGTTGATCAAAGATAAGCGCACCGAAAATCTCTTTATTCTCCCCGCTTCCCAGACGCGTGATAAAGATGCGCTGACCCGTGAAGGCGTCGAGAAAGTGCTCGACGAGCTGAAAAAGATGGAGTTCGACTTCGTCGTCTGCGATTCCCCTGCGGGTATCGAAACCGGCGCACTGATGGCGCTGTACTTCGCCGACGAAGCTATTATCACCACCAACCCTGAAGTGTCGTCCGTACGTGACTCTGACCGCATCCTGGGTATCCTGGCGTCTAAATCACGCCGTGCGGAAAATGGTGAAGACCCAATCAAAGAACACCTGCTGTTAACGCGCTACAACCCAGGCCGCGTGAACAAGGGCGACATGCTGAGCATGGAAGATGTGCTGGAAATCCTGCGCATTAAGCTGGTCGGTGTTATTCCAGAAGATCAGTCGGTACTGCGCGCCTCAAACCAGGGCGAGCCGGTTATTCTGGATGAAGTGTCTGACGCGGGCAAAGCCTACGCGGATACCGTAGATCGTCTGTTGGGAGAAGAACGTCCTTTCCGCTTCGTTGAAGAAGAGAAGAAAGGTTTCCTCAAACGCCTGTTCGGAGGATAAATCATGGCATTACTCGACTTTTTTCTCTCACGGAAAAAGCATACCGCTAACATTGCTAAAGAACGTCTGCAAATCATCGTCGCGGAACGCCGCCGCAGCGATGCAGAACCACACTATCTGCCGCAGTTACGCAAAGACATTCTGGAAGTGATTTGCCGCTACGTGCAGATCGACCCGGAAATGGTCACGGTGCAGCTGGAGCAAAAAGACGGGGATATTTCGATTCTGGAACTCAACGTCACGCTGCCGGAAGCAGAAGAGTCAAAATCCTGACTTTCGGTGGTGTACGAAAAAGGCGCTAGAGATAGCGCCTTTTTTGTTACCGCACATACAGCGATTTGTTGGTCTGATAAGCGCAGCGCCATCAGACATATCGGCGCTGACCGTCGGATGGCGGCGTTACCTTATCCGACCTACGGGTATCTACCTTATAGGTCTGATAAGCGTAGCGCCATCAGACATATCGGCGCTGACCGTCGGATGGCGGCGTTGCCTTATCCGACCTATGGGTATGTACCTTATAGGTCTGATAAGCGTAGCGTCATCAGACATATCGGCGCTGACCGTCGGATGGCGGCGTTGCCTTATCCGACCTACGGGTATGTACATTGTAGGTCTGATAAGCGCAGCGCCATCAGACATATCGGCGCTGACCGTCGGATGGCGGCGTTATCTTATCCGACCTACGGGTATCTACCTTGTAGGTCTGATAAGCGCAGCGCCATCAGACATATCGACGCTGACCGTCGGATGGCGGCGTTGCCTTATCCGACCTACGGGTATGTACCTTATAGGTCTGATAAGCGTAGCGCCATCAGACATATCGGCGCTGACCGTCGGATGGCGGCGTTGCCTTATCCGACCTACGGGTATCTACCTTGTAGGTCTGATAAGCG
>NZ_JBEFLV010000029.1:0-39455 GCF_040149365.1 Kluyvera huaxiensis | reverse complement strand
TCGCGATCGTTCCAGTAGCTGGCGCGCGCATCGTCATTCACATAACGGTCGCCTTTGCGGAGATTCCAGACTTCATCCGCACGCTTAAACGCCGCCTCGGCTTTGGAGACGATTTCCTGCGCCGTGTCCGGCCGCCCGATATCCAGCGCCGCATCCCACATGGATTTAAACGCACGCTTCAGGCTATCCGCTGCCGACTCAATCGAGCCCATGTTGTCACGTAGGCTCTTTGTCTGATCGCGAAAACCATTAGTCGCCGCATCGTTAGCCGCCTGCAGCGCTGCCGCCTCATCCCCGGATCGTTGCAGTTGCGCCACATAGGCAATCTGTTCGGCGGTGACGTTGTGGAATTGCTGTGCCATGGCAATCAGGCCAGAGGTCGGATCGTTTGTCAGTTTCCCGAACGCGGCCGCCACTTTATCGACAGGCACACCCGACGCCTCGGTGAATTTCGCCACCGCCTGGCTCATGTCATCGAACCGGGCACCGGCGCGCACGCCAGCGTTAACCAGTTCGGTGAGTGCGCTGCTGGTCTGGTTAAACGTCAGTCCCGCCTGCTCGCCGGACTTCGCCAGCACCAGCATGCGGTTTGAGGTCAGCCCTGCACTGTTACCGGAAAGGACCAGCGTTTTATTGAAGTCGGACAGCGTGGCCGAGCCCTGATACCAGGCATAAACCATTGCCCCGGTAGCGGTTGCCAGCGCACCGACACCGACCATAACCGGCGATATTGAGCCCAGCAGCGCGCGGAAGGTCGGAATGATGCCGCCGAACGAGTCTTTCACCTGACCACCCTGCTGCAGCAGAATGAGCCATGGGCTCTGACCACCGGCCAGCTGGGTGGCAATATCCGTAAACTGCGCAGGCAGCATGCGCATCGCGGCGTTGTACTGCCCCACAGAAATACCGGCCTTTTTCGCCGCGCTCTCCTGCCGGTTAAACGACTGCTGTACCTTCAGCGCGGAATCATTCGCCGCATCGCCGGTCTGCTTAAACTGCCGTTTAACGTATTCCATCTGTTCGTTGAACTTCGACGAGTTAACGTCAAGGTTAACGACCAGGTCACCCACTGCCGTCTGGGCCATAGCGAACGCCTCCTGAAATGCCCTCGGCCTTTGCCATCAGCACATCATCACCGGGTTCATCGTCGGTAATATCCTCCGCTGAAGGTGACAACAGGCTGAAGCTGGCAGGGGTTGATGTGGTTTTGGGGTTAAGTGCGGTGATGACGATATGCATCAGCGAGGAAAAATGCGCATCCATCTGCACATCATTAAAAAAGTTGTCCTGGTAGAACGTTCGCCAGTCGGCGTATTCCGTTGACGACATACCAGCAAGCATGGCGCGCCAGTCCGGCCGGCGAAATTCGCGCGCCAGTTTCAGGACGAATGTCAGCTCACTGGCGAGGACTTTTCCAGACTGACTGGCTCGGTCACTACATCATCCTGTGACGGATTGGCTTCCGGTGGCGGCACCATGCCGGACAACAGTTTCACGCGGTACTCCGCTTCGGCAATAAACTCCAGCGGCCAGGTCATCAGCACCTCATTCTGGATCTGCTCAACATCTTCCTTCGGCGTGTTGTGCGTCCCTTTCAGGGGATGCGCATGCCAAAGCGACATGGCCACCAACAGCGCGCCGGAGGTAATCGTCATATTGAGCGCCGCCTGCATATCTGCATCGGCGACTGTTTCCAGCGCTTTCAGGTGTTCAAGATGTTCAATGCGCTGCAGCGCCGACAGTTCATAGAGCGTGACGGTCACGCCGTTGCGCTCGAACGGTTCTGTTTTTAAAAACATGGGGTACTCCAGGAGGCGGGGCCGAAGCCCCGGTTATCAGGAAACGGTGACGCTGCAGGTCGCAACAAACAGCCCGTCGTTGGTCATCACGATAATGTCGGCTTTCCCAGCTGCAATACCGGTCACTGTCAGCACTGTATCAGCCACAGATACCGTCACGATCCCGGCATCCGTGGTGGTGGCCCGGAACGATTTATCGCTGGCGCTGGCTGGCGCCACGGTGACATTCAGCGTAGTGGTGGCAGCAACTGCAAGGGTGGCGGTCGATTTATCCAGAGTTACACCTGTGACATCAATCACCGCCGCAGCGCTTTCCTCAGCGAGTCCCGGCTTACCGTTGTTGCTGATTTTGACCGAGCGGGTGATGGTGTCTTTTGCCGTGACCGTTTTACCAAGACTGCTTACCCAGCCACGGAACACGTCGACAGCGCCATTCGGGTATTTGATTTTGTATGCCAGCACGGTACCGTCGTCGAACCAACGAACCAGCTGCTGCTGACCGCTTTCTGCCGGTTTCCAGGCCAGCGTAAAACTGGCCTCACCCGCCGATTTCTGCCCCTGCGCGGTCGCCGTCCAGTCTGCATCCTCATCGTCCAGGTAGGTATCGTCGTTTGATTCGGCGGTCAGTTCGCCCGGCTGCAGGTCTTTAATCTTCGCCAGGCGAGTCCAGTCAACATCCGATAGCGGGTTAGCAAACGGGTTACCTGTTCCGGAATAAGTCCAGAGCGTGGTGGTGGCGCCCTTTACCGGCGCCAGTGGGTTTGGTGTAGTCATTACGTCCTCACATTTCGTAAGTAATGGAATATTTCAAATCAGCCGAACTCCACAGCCCGAGATCGTCATCGCGCTGGTAGTCATAACCCTGCTGCACGATGTTGGTGATAAGCCCGGCAAGCCCTGGCACATCGTTCATTACCGGATAAATTCGGGACTCCATCCAGTTATCCAGATCTGAATCCGGCACCTGCGCCGGTAAAAAGATTTCGATATGCAGCGTGGCCTGCCAGGTATCCGTATCGAGCTCTTCACCGGTGTATTCGGCATCCGTCAGATAGATCGCGATAGCGGGAAAGTCGCCCTCCTCGAGTACTGCCGGACGCCCATCAAAATAGAGAGCCTCTTCACCAATCTGGATTTCCAGCGCGTTGATGATGGCCCTTCGGATATCACTGTGTTTCATCGTTTCAGAATCAGCCTGAGTTGGTTTTTAAGGGATGCCCGCAGTTCTTTGGGCATATCCGATTCCATGAGCTTCGGCAGCGCATCTCTGAACGCATTCGTCAGCGGTGTAGCCAGGGGAATGCTGACCACTTCAATCGGGTAGCGGGGTTTGGACGTTCGTCGCATGACATGCCAGCGACCGTTCTTCAGTTGCTGAATAAAACCGCCCGGGAAACGAAAAGGGCCAATTCGCAATTCGCTATTGGCCCCTTTCTTATCCCGTTTTCGGCGTGATAATCGCACGCTGGCGGTCCCCAGTTTTATCGCCGGCAGATTGCCCCGGTTAACCCGGATGAGCGCTCTTGGCTTTTTCGTCGTGGCGCGCTTTATCCTGGCGCGTTGCTTCACCAGCTTTCTGGGAACACGGGTATCTTTCGACACCACCGCAACGCTTCGGTTAACAGCCCGGGTGGCCACACGGTTGACCGCCTGCGCCGAAGCGCGAGGAACTGCCGTGCTGCTGATGCTGTTCAGGTTCGTCATAGCCTGTTCAAGCCCTTTTATCGACATCACATCTCCTTAACGGCGACGGGTTGATGCGGGAGGAGAACCCGTCCCTAGCCAGATATGACAGGAGCCGCAATCATCCGGGCCAATACGTTCAACCCAGAAAGGCTTTCCGTTAATGTCCAGCGTGTCCAGCCGCGCCAGCTGCTCAATCGTTGCTGATTTCACAAACAGCGACGGACTGGTCCCCTCGATACGGACGCCGGGTGTGGCGTAACCGATATTCTCCGGATCATCGAAAACACCACTCAACGCGACGCCAGAAATCGCGCCGGACGTTACCGTTGCCGAAGTCCCCATAACCTGCCGAATAGTGTCATCGGCCTGTGTTATTGCAGCATCAAAAAGGTTATCGAAATCAGCCACAGAGCCCCCTATTAGTGTTCGCGCACCAGTCCGAGCGCAACCAGGCTGGCCGCATCAGTTTCTGTCACGCGGATCACCGTTCCCGCCTCAACAATAGAGACCGGTTCATCTCGGGTCGCTTGCCACGCCTCAATGTGCAGCGTGGCCAGCGTTTCGACGGCCACCAGCGCGTCATCAGTGCTGCCGGTTAACACCGTATTTGCTGGCGCCACAGGTTCTACGGTGCCGGGTGATGTCGCTCCGTCACTCACGCCACCATTTTCAACGCCATCGGTATCCGTGCCGCCATCCAGTTCTTCCTCCAGCTCCGCAATGCGCATTGAGAGCTCCTGAATGGTGCCACCGGTATTCACTTCCCGGCCGAGCTGCACGCCAAGCTCATTAAGGCGTGCGATCAACTTTTCTTTTTCTGTCATGAGAACAGCTCCGAAACAGGGCCCCGAAGGGCCACAGAATGGAAATCAGGCGAGTTTGACTGACACAAATGCATCCGGATCAGCCAGTAGCATCAGCGGTGCGGATTGGATCATGGTGAACTCACGCGCCGGGTCACCGGTTTGCACCCAGTTTTTCGGGTAACGCGCGGAGGCGTTAATACCTTCACGCTGGGCATCCACATCCTGAATGCAGCCGTAAGTACGCAGCCCGCGCGCCTGGGTATTACCCAGTACCATGCTCAAATCCGGCAGGTAGTTCTTTTTGGTGTCGTCTTCAATGTACTGCCCGGAGTAAACGACAATGGCCACGTCGCCATACATCCCCTTATAGGAGACGACTTCGCCCAGATCCTTCAGCGCCGTTTCCAGTTCAGAGTTAGAGCCACGACGGGTGTCGAGCTTCTCTTTTACCGCCTTGAACGAACGGAACAATGCCCAGCCTTTCGGATCAAAGACGATAATATTGACCACACCGCTGGCGTTCAGCGCGTAGGCTTCAATATCGTCGGTAGGGTCATAGGTTTCTTTGTCACGACCGCTCCAGGCCGCGGCACCAGCCTGAATGATGTTGTTGCCGGCGCTGCGCCCCATATCCACTTCAACCGGTTCAAACGCTTCACCGGTCATGGTGTATTTACCGTTGAGGACGGCAGCAACGGCCTGCTTCTCCTCCACCTGGGCAATTGCCAGCTCTTCATCCTTCATGTTCTGCAGGATAATACGACGGCGACGGTAAGCCGGGTCAGCCAGGTTTTTCGGATCCTCATCCGGCAGGCGGCGCAGCGTCATCTGCGGGTTTACTTCGTGCTTGGGTTTCACGTAACCCGGCGTAAACTCAGACGTTGCACCGCCGCGGGACCGGATGACCTTGCCGGAAACAACAGGCGAAACGTAAAGCGCCATGTTGACCATGCCTGGGATCTGCGACAGATAGACCTTCTCAGTGCTGAAGGGGTAGCTTTCACGGAAGAAGATGCGCAGGAAAAGCGGATCAAACTTGAATTTCTTCTCATTGACCGCCAGAAGTTTGGCTGTAGTGTAAATTGACATAGATTTTTCCCGTAAAAAAAGCCGCGATGGCGGCTTCTATGGATGATGGTTGCAGTTCAGAAAAGGGTCAGACGATGCTGATGGCGGTACCCGCAAATGCGTTGCGCTTGATGTTTTCATCCGTCACCGCATCCGGCCAGCGCACATCTTCAATGCGGAATGAGCCGGACTTATAGAATGCCAGCTCGGTGTTGCTCTGATCGGCAGTCACCGCCAGCACGCCGCAAGCGGCTCCCGCATGCTGGCCATCCCAGACAGTCAGTTTGCCGGAAGTGGCATCCAGCATCAGTGGCGTCATCGCTGGTACTGATTTCGTCAGTTCACCTGGTGCATAACCGGTATGCGCCGGATCACTGTTCCCGAGGGGCTGGCTGTGTGTAAATTGTTCAGTGTTAGACATGTTGACCTCTTAAACAGGCGTATTTAACAAATCGTCACCCGCATCAGCAGATGAACTCCCTGCCGCTACGGTGCCGGGTGCGGTTTCCATCAGACGATCCAGCGCGGTATCCGTGCGGGCCTGAGCACTCTGAGGCGCGGCGGCAAGAATGCGCTGCGCACTTTCCACCGTCATGCCTGGCGTTTCAGCCAGTGCGCGCGCCTGTGATTCGCGCCCTTTTGCCTCATCACAGTTCAGGATCCCCATAATGCGACCATTTTCAGCAGCGACCGCCGCCGCGACCTGGCTGCTCACATCAACAGATGCGGTGGTTGCAGGGTCAACGACCACAGCGGGTGTGTCAGCGGTGGCCACGGGCTGGTTAGCAGCAGCCGTTGCTGCTGGTTGAGTGGTATCTGCGGATGCAGTAGTACCTTTCATGCTTCCTCCTCGGGAAATCATCGTTCGTTTGTTAATTGCATCGCGCATAACGTTCAGCGCATCCATGTTGTTGACCAGCTGCTCCGCCAGCCCGTTGTCTACTGATTCCTGGCCTGAAAATACAGCCGCTTCAGTATCCAGAACGGCCTGGACCGACATGCCGGTATAACCCGCCACCTTTTCAGCGAACATCTGCCGGGTAGCGTCAATGCGCGCCTGAAAATCTGCGCGAACCTCTTTGGGTAATTTCTCGTAGGGGTTCCCGTCCACTTTATGTTCGCCGCTGTATATCAGCGTGACCTCGACACCGCTGGTTTTCAGGGCAGCGCCGTAATTGCTATGGGCCATCATGACCCCGATGGATCCCGTTCTGGCCGTCTGTGTCACAAGCCGGCGCGAGGCAGCACTGGCAATCAGCTGGCCTGCGCTGCAGTTCATATCGTTGGCCAGCGCCCAGATGGGTTTGATATCGCGCATACGGGCAATAATGTCCGCACAGTCAAAAGCCCCCGCCACCATTCCGCCGGGGGTGTCCATATCCAGAAGAATGCCGTCAACACCCGGATCACTGATGGCCTGTTGAAGACGGGCGATAATGCCGTTGTAACCCGTCATCCCCGAATATGGCTGGAGAGAGCGGGTTTTACTGACCAGAGTCCCGGATACCGGCAGCACCGCGATCCCGTTAGTGACCTGATAGCTTCGTGCCGGTTTTGGCCCCATGTCTTCATCATCACCAAAGAGCGCCAGCGGCTCAGCCATCTGCTCTGCACCGAGCGTCACGCCAGACACGGTGTCGGTCAGGCGGGTAATACCCAGCTGGCCAGCAAGCGCGCAAAAGAAAACCCGCGCATAGGCGGGTTCAAGTAATAACGGCTCATTGAAAGCCATACTGGCGATGTGCGGGAGATTACGCAGCTCGGGCGTCATCGTTCGCCTCCTCATTTGATTTCTTCAGTCCAGACTCAAAGGCAGAAGCCGCCCAGGCTGGAGGTTTTAGACCAGCAGCGCGACGTTCCATCGTTTCACGTACCTGCTGCGAAAATATTTCCTGATAGTCGTCTCCGCGCTTGGCACACTCCTTCTCATAAGTGCTCAGACCGGCCTCAATGAGCATGACGGCCTCCTGCACTTCCTTCAGCCCATCTATCGCCATACGGCCTGAGCCTATCCAGTTGGCATTGCCCCAGGCTGTTCTCGCTTCCTGAAAACTGAATCTCGCTCTGGATGGCAACGTCACCACCCGGCGAACAATAGCCTCCTCCAGCCAGCACACAAACATCTGGCAGGCCTGTCGGGCTGCCACGAACTTGCGGCGGCCCATAAAGAACGCCCAGGACTCGTTAGCGCTGGCGCGTGCAGTGGAGTAGCTCATCTGCGAATAGTTGCGCGAAAGTTGCTCATAAGACACACCCAGACCAGCAGAGATATAACGCAGCAATGATTGTTCGAACGTCGAAAAACCGTTGTCCGTATCCTGCGCTGACTGAAGATTCAGGGAGTCACCCGGCATCAGGTGAGGAACCTTCGCGCCACCAAGGCGAACCGGCGCTGCGGTATAATACGAGGCCATTTCACCCAGCCAGCCCGTCATCTTGCTCTGCTGGTCTTTGCTGTCAGAGCCGAGAATAAAGTCCATCGCGGTTTGCGTATCCAGCTCACTTTCAATCGTCGCCGCGTACATCGCCTTAACGATAGCGCTCTGGAGCTGCGTATTTTGCAGCGTATCGAGCATTTTCATTTGCTCCATGACGCTGTAAAACGCGTTGGCTCCGCGCGTCTGTCCATCTTCCAGCGGTTCAAATACATGGATAAAGGACGGACGGCCGCCGGGCAGCTCGCGCGGAATGTAGGCCCATTTCTGTGCCATCCATCCCGGATATCCGTCTTCGCTGACGTAATAGCCCAACGCGGCGCCACCGTCGTTTGTTCTGACACCAGCCCGACAGTTTCGCGTGTCTCCGGCATTATTGGGGTTGCTGATGCGTTTCGGGCTGACCATCTTGAACTGTGTCCGGAAGAGCCGCGTTGAATCACTGTCCCAGGTGGGCTGGACACACAGCTCGCCGTTAAATGCATGAGTCGCGACACCTTCGCGGATCATCATCGTAAACGTCCGCTTGCGCTCAGCATCGATCCCGCAAAAATCATCTTCAGCATACTCATACCAGGCGGCCTCCACCTCCCTGGCAAATGCGCGGCTTTCTTCTTCTTTGATACCGAGATAACGCCAGCTCGGGCAGTAACTCAGTCGGAAGAAGGAACCGACAATGTGATCCTGATGAAGCTGCACGGCGTTTGCCGCATAACCGTTATTTCGAACCAGATCGTCAGCTCGCGCATTACCACGGGATAAATTAGGCAATAACGCAGCATCCGCGCTTTCGCTCGGTGGGTTCCAGGCGCGTAACTGGCCGCCAAAGCCACCAGCACCACCGTGATACCCGGCGTAGTCCCGCAATGCGGTTTTACCGTCCGGCCCTAACAAAGCAGGTGTTTTCATGCGTAAAATCCTGCCGGTCCCCGGCGTCGTTGAGTAATGCCAATCTGTGATTCAAGTTCGGCAATGTATTTTTTCAGGTCGGCCACTGAGGTCGCGGTGAACTCAACCCGCCTGCCGTCTTTTTGCACCGTTGCCACCCGCTTTCCCATCATGAGGTCATGCAACGCAGCGCGGGCGGCATCCAGATCGGTCTGTGTCGCCATTATTCGTCTCCAGATAATGCCCGGGCATAATCCGCCAGGGTCTTGTTATGGGTTCGCCCCCCTTCTTCCTCCAGCAAACTGGCCAGAAGAGAATCGAGATTTAACTGCCAGCGCGAAATACTGATCCGAAGCGCAGCCAGCGCATAAACGAAACAGTCCAGCGCCTCGTTTCGTCGCTTTTTGCTGTCCCAGAGGATCTTCTTCTTACCATCCACCCATTTTTCAACCTGCTCCTCAGCAGTAAGCTGTTGTGCTTCAGCCAGGTCGTAAACGTCGGGGTTGTTTGGGAAATGCACAGCGCCGGCGAGGGGTTCATCACCTTCGGGCTGCAGGGTAAAGCGGTTGTAGATCTGCTCTTTCGCCGTGTCCGTCCCGACTTCCGTCAGATACACGCCGTTCTTGTTCCGTTTGCGCGGCATGCTGGCCACCGGTTTGCCATAAACAGAGGCCCCTTTGATGGGGATAAGACGAAACAGGCCGTGCTTTTTCGAGCGGTTGTATACGATGGTTGGATCGATACCGCCGATATCCCAGCAAATACGGGATATCGACATTTCAACGCCATTTTTCCGGGTGTAGGCCCTGTTTATAGCCTCATCCACCCTGATGAGGGTGGCTTCATCATCATGTCGTCCCATGATGATCTGCCGGTCAATCAGCCAGCTTTCTTCACCCGGCCCCCATCCCCAGACGCGCATCTCATAGCGATCAAGCTGTGAGTCAATGCCAGCGGTCAGGTAGGCCACCCGGTCAGGTACTGAGGCAGAAAAGTGTTCTTTCCGTTCCGCCATCACGTCCGCATCCGGGCGTTCGCCAATCTTCGGCTCCCATGTCTCACCCAGCGTGGTATTCACGAAGGTTTTACGCTTACCGGTATCCCCTTTCGTCTTGATCCAGTCTTTTACTATCTGCACCCAGGTGGTAAACGGGCTGTATGCCGTCCAGATGTGGAAAGTGACGCTGTCTGGCGGTTCAATGTCGGTACCAGAGGATGCAAACCAGTTCAGGCCATCGCGTGTCCAGATCCCCGTCTCATCGCAGATGTAGCGAGCCTGCGAGAAATCCAGCTCCTGCTGCTTAATGACGCAGGCGTTATGCTCGCAAAGGTAAAACACGCTGGCCGGTTCGCCAGGCATCCACTTAAACCCGAATGGTGTTTCCTTATCGCCAAACTTCAGATATTGCTCTTCCCCACAATGAGGGCAGGCAACGTGAAAACGCATAAAATGCCCGGACTCACTCGCGGCACGCTCAATCTGGCAGGTTCCCTTTAGCTTTGGCGTGGAGCCACGGATTGACTTAGGCCAGACAGAGCCCTCAATACGTTTATCACCGAGGAAGGTGGGCGATCCCTCTTTCTCAATATCTTCATCAAATGCCGCCAGCTCATCGTAGCCGGCAACATCGACCGATTTCTCACGGTAATTTTTCGCCGCCTTACCGCCCAGACACCAGAAGCCGCGACCGTTGGAAAAGCGCTTCATACTGAGCGTATTGTCGCGGTTCTTTTTGCCGTACCACGGCGCGAGCGACAAAAGCGAGGGGATATCACGGATAGTGGGCTCAACATGAGACTTCATGAAGTTCTCAGCATCGCCATCGGTTGGCAGCCAGATCAGCGAATTGCGCTGCTTGTGTTCGATGAAGTACGCATACACACCGAGCAGCATTTTCGAGTAGCCAACGCGGGCCGATTTAACGACATTCACCTCTCGGATATAGTCATTGCCCATCGCATTCATAATGGCCACCTGGAAAGGCAGCGTTTCCCATCGCCCTTCCTGGTATGCCGATTCTTTTGGCAGATAGTAATTCTCGTCTGCCCACTCTACAGGTGTCATCGGCAATGGACGCTTCAGGACAGAGAGACCTTCTCTCGCAGCCTGCACGAAGTTATTCATCTGTATTTCTGTAATACTCATCCGCAAAATCCTGCATTTTCTCCGCGGACTCAACGCATTTATTAGCCCCCTTAGCAACCAGCTCTTTTAGATAAGCCAATTGCCGGTCGGTTAACTCAGGGAATTTTCTTTGCATCGAAAGCGGAATACTGTCCAAAACAGATGCCAGTTCCCCGGACAACCGGGACAAAGCAAAAATAGAGAAGGCTGTATCGATAACCTTATGCTCAGCTATCTGGTTTTTTAACCGCTGAGCAATGGCCTGTTCTGAAGTGAGCTCAATCCTGGCGACTAACAACTTCTCTTCATGATCGTCATCAGCACTGTCGTCATCCGAATGGGAGTTGCGATTGCGCTGGAGGTAAGAAAGATAAAAATAACGCCACTCGTCCGTATTAAGTTCGCCCCTTTTTTTTGGAACTGGCGCACCTGGTAATTTCTGCAACCTGCGCAACTGCCGTTCCGTCAGGCGTAAATGTTCCGCCACCTCCACCTGAGTTGCCACACGTCACCTCATCTGTTTCTAGCCTGCTCTCCCACTTCAAACGGCGGATCTACCCGGAAAGTGATGTAAAAAACCACATGTCCGGTTCAGAGTTAATTGCTTTCCTTTAATTTCAATACGTTGAAGTCAAAACGAACCGGACATCCTTCCCGGAAAAATCTCATAAATAGCGAGAATCTGCGCGGACGCCGCCCCGTAGCGCACCGAAGTGCTGGAAAGGACCCGTAAAGATGCGAATAATTATCACCCGCGTCTGATGGCCTGCCAGATTGCTCCACCGGGCCTGCAGTTGAGCCTGATACTCTCTTCAATGCTTTTATCTATAAGCTTTCGCAGGTCTGACATTGCTTCTGCCTGCTTTGCCGCCGCACTCGCTGTGTTTTCCATCACGTTCTTCAGAATGCTTTCAATGTTGATTGAAAGGGTATGCGAGGAATCAGCAACAGATTGCTGGGGCATAGGGTATGAGGTGAATACGTTGTTGATAATAACTTCACCACTTGAGATACAGCATGGGGCCGACTTGTTCAGTGCCCAGTCATTGTTCGGGAGCTCTTCAAGCTCAACCGGCAAAATCTCGTCGTTAAGTGGCTTTCCTTTCTCATCAACCAGCATGGCGACAATCAGATAACCATCAGGAACCATAATTTGCTCGCTGGCTACCCATGGTTTCTCCGAGTATCCACCACGCGAGAACTCGCTAAGCACAATTGGTACGGGAAGGATGTAACGAAGTTGAGGGGAGCCCCACAACGGAACAACCGCACAGATCCGCGCCCTCAGTTCACTGGCGCTTTTACGCGTATTGCCCTCACCATCTTTTATTGACACACCGACAGGTGGTAGCGTGACAAGGGCATTCATCATCTGATAGGTACTTTTCATAATGTTTCCTTTTAGGTGTGGGCCTGTCGCACGGCAATACCGCCCGAGAGCAAACGGATTGCCCAGGCTCACTACTGAAAGACTCTCTTTGATGTGCGCGTGTGATGCGCATAAAAAAGCCCCACTATTGTGGGGCTGCTATTTAGAACTAGCGAACTTTAGGATGCAGAAACAAAGTAAAGATCTACTTTAATTAGTTTATCTAAATGCGTGATGAAATAATCTTGATTTCTCTTCCCTTGAGTATATTCATTATATGCCGACATAATGTTGTTCCATAATTTTTCAACATCTGTATCTTTAAATAGTTTTTCCGTAGCAAACCAATATCTAGCACACATTTGCATAGAATCTTCTAACTTTTCAAATTCTTTCGCCAGACCTTTAAAAGCGTTTATTTGCACGTCTAGAAGCTTTGTTGTTCTCAGCTCATTTTCACTATAAAGAAGATTTCTTCCGACCCTAAGTTGCACTGGATCAATTTCATTAGGTTGCCAAAGGGTCACAAACTTAAGTTCTAACAATGCCATTTTGAAATCTTTCTTAGATTTCAAAACCTCTTGGTGTCTCCAAGTGTTTAAAGCAGTTTTTGCAAAAAATAAGGTTATCATTGACACAATGGCAGAAACGGTTGTCCCTATCATTGAAAATAAGGCAATTTTATCAGCTGTTGACATGATCCCTCCGTAAGTGATGGGATACTTTAGCATTATCGCAGGCACTCAGGGAATGCCTGCTGTAATGCCGTTAGTCATCGAGCTGTAAGACACCGTGTTCCAGTGAATCTGAATAAGCTAGCAGCCCTTTGTATTCTGGGATAATCTCGCCATCATCAGCTTCAAATTCCGGGATTGTCCCAGTGGTAATGGTATATTGCGGCTGCCCGTCTTCTCTCGCGAAGATTGCCAGTTCTTCAATCTGTTTTGCCGTAAGAACTACAGTCATGCTCATTCCTCTGTTGGTAAAAAGCCCCGCTATTGCGAGGCGATAGGATTATTATTGGACTCTCTCACTGAGTTGTAGATACGCTCGCACGTCATCCCTGCCCGGTAGCTTTCGTCAGCTCGTCCAGCATAATATCGAGCTTCTTCTGCAAGACTTCCGAGCATGTCGGCGAGCATTGCGGCGTCGGCTCCGGCTGTTTTGCTTCTGACGGCAGCGGCGAGATCTGCGGTGTGCTTTGCGGCGTCCAGGTGGGCAGCGAGTTTTGTTGCTTCGGTGCGCAGTTGCTTAACGCTGGCAGACAGGCCAGCAGAAGTAACGGCAGCACGCGCTGCTTGAGCTTGAGCATCTTTAACGGCCTCATCCCGGGCTATTGTTCGCCCTTGTTCAATCATGCGAGCAGCGGTCTGTGCGTTCGCTTCCTGTGAAGATTCCGCGCTATCCCGGTCAGCCCACTTTATTTTCCAGCTGCGGTTCGTCCACTCACTACCAGCAAGGAATGCACCAGACAATGCGACAACCACGATAATGCAGATGCTGGTGGGCTTCACTGGTCTATCCCCCAGCACGTCAGCGCGCTTTCCTGGTCCCGTCGTTCTACCTGCCCATAGCAGCCATTCTTCTGGCCTTTGGTCAGGCGGCAATCGCGGCCACCGTCTTTAATCCACCAGCGGATAGCTTCACAGGCTCCTTTCGTATCGCCAGCGTTCATGCGCTTATAGAACGTTGACGGGTAGCATTTGCCCGGCCCGATGTTGTAGGGGCAGAACGACGCGATGCCGACCTTCTGCGGCTCAGTCAGCGACACTTTGATATTACGGTCAACCCACGCCAGCGCCTTGTCACGCTCAATAGCGTTAACCTTCTTACATTGCGCCTCGGTAGCGGTTTGACCTTTCACAACAGGCTTACCATCGATTACGGTGACACCATGACATAACGACCAGATGCCACCGGGATCGACAACTGCCACCAGCGCATTGCCTTCTTTCTCACTGATAAACTGGTCAAATAAAAAAGGCGCCGTTGCACCTGATGCAAGCAGCGCCAGCATCGCCGCGCTAAGCTTCGTTTTGTTGACGGGCATTTAACCGATCCTCCCGCTCTTTACGACGGTAATACCAGTTCACGCCGCAGGTGATAACGGTGCATGCGATACCGACAATAATTGCCCAGTCACTTAAACCGAGTCCTGCCACTTTGTCGGCCAGCATCCACGATACCTCTTTAGTTATTTCGGCATGGGCCTTTGCAGAGACACCGCAGCCAGTCAACGCGGTTCCCGTCCCATATGAAAGTCTGCTGTAAATTGTGCTCATTCTGGTCATAGCCTCACCTCCGGATAATTCGGATGGTGCTGTGTGTGTTGGAAAGGGATCAGGCTCGCGGGCTCTTATGTCAAAGGGTAAGTTAGGAGTGATACCCAGAGCCTGAAATGAAAAATCCCCGGCATATGCCAGGGATTGAATGGTTTGATTGACTTATTTTGGTGGTAGTAACGGTCCCTCAAGGACCTCTGTGTCATCGCTATGGCAAATGCCAAATACCAGTGACTCGCTTCCCTGTTTCTAGGTCATCAAATGCCTCAGGTGTAAAGTATGCCACTTCAACGACACCATTATGCTGAATCCAGTAATAGCCGCGTTTCATCAACCTCCCCGCTTATCATCAATCATATCTCAGGATATTCATCCCATCTTCGTACAACTGTAGAGTCTAGACGTAACAAGTTCTGGTGACCTACAGTTCAAAGCTCAGGAGTAAATCCCAGGCTACGGGTTAGCATCCAGATACAGGAAGGAAAAAACCCGCTCCGGAGAGCAGACTTTTGGTAGGGTATATTTCACATCGCTTTACTACTCAAGGTTAAAGAAGAATGCGCCTGCCACCAACACCCCTGCGGCAATAAGTATTAAAATTGTCATTATCATTTTTCGTTGTAACCCATAAGCAATCATGGCCATTGCTAATATCACTAGTGATAGCATTGGCCATGTGCTTTCAAGAAAAAACAGCATATCTATTGCTCATACCTAAGGCCCACTTTCATAAAGCCTACTCTATAGCCTAAAAAGATACCAGCGGTCATATCGTGGGTAGTTTGCTGTTTGTCTTGCAAATCAATCGTAGTCGCGATTTTCATCAAAACGACGATAGTGCTCTTGCCGATCCTGCTCTTCCATGTCAGCGATATCACAATCCTGAACCCATTGAGCAATACTCTCTTTCAACTCGCTCAAGTCTTCAGGGCGGTGGATCCGATAGTAACCCGAAGTATCATCGTCTTTCGTGAAAATGACTGTGAATGGATTTAACTTATCAGCATAAACGAGATAGATGTCATAGAATTCTGGCTCAATACCTGGCGAAAGATCATCTATGCGTTCTGATTCATCCCATTCAACTTCGACCTCCAGTAGCGCTACACCCAATCGTTCTTCAAGTTCGTCCTGGGCCAGAAACTCTGCGGCATCCGAATCAAACTGTTCGAGCTCTTCTTCGGTGAAAGTCCGAGTACGACTTCTCTCATAGCTATCCGTCATTTCCTGAATCCTTATGCTGTGTGGGTAAACATACAACGTAAAGAGTTACAGAAAGTGAATCAAGAAACAAATGCTGGAGGATTAGGCTCCACCTACTTACATGCTGTTCCAGCGAATAGCCCTGCCCCTTCAGAATTGAGGGCTAATTGAAGTCAGGCCGCGGCTCTTATGTCAAAGGGTAAGTTAGGAGTGATTCCCGGAGCCTGAATTCGATGGCCACCACAGCAACGAGGCCATGGCGTCCGTTATGGTTTACTGAGATTTTCTATTTCACCGACCGTTTGCATGAAGCGATCAGCTTCGAGCTCAACGCCGATACCGCGGCGGCCTAACTCCATTGCAGCTTTCACAGTGGAACCAGACCCCATAAAGAAATCGGCAACAATATCGCCCGGCCTGCTGCTGGCGCTGATGATTTGCTTCAGCATGTCAGCTGGCTTTTCGCATGGATGTTTACCCGGATAGAACTGAACGGGCTTATGTGTCCATACGTCGGTATACGGAACGGCAGCAGATACAGAGAAGCAACGCCGGAGCGTTTTGTACTCTTCCAGCAATTCCGAGTATTTGCGATTCAATGACTGGTAGGTAGCCACCAGCTGGTGGTGAGGATGTTCCAGCTTCTGCTGCAGGTGTTTCTCGATGGCGATCCGGGTAAACAATTCCTGCAGTTTCCGGTAATCCACCTCGTTCGGCAACGACCACTGACTCAGCCCAAACCAGTGGGAAGCCATGTTTTTCTTACCTGTTGCCTCGGCTATCTCTTTCGAACTCACACCCAATGATTCTCGGGCATTGCGGAAATAGTCGATAAGCGGCGTCATGATGTGCTGCTTTAGCTCTGTGCTTTTGCTCTCATAGGCATCTTCTTTCCCTGTATACGGCCCCAGATAATGTTCAGCGAACAGGATCCGTTCCGTTGCCGGGAAGTAAGCGCGCAGGCTTTCTTTGTTGCATCCATTCCAGCGGCCCGACGGTTTAGCCCAGATGATATGGTTCAGGACGTTGAACCGTTCCCGCATCATGATCTCAATATCTGAGGCCAGCCGGTGACCACAAAACAGATAAATGCTGCCGGCAGGTTTTAGGACTCGGGCATACTCAGCTAAACAGCTATCAAGCCAGCGTAAGTAGTCCTCATCCCCTTTCCATTGATTGTCCCAGCCGTTCGGCTTCACTTTGAAGTAAGGCGGGTCCGTAACAATCAGGTCAATGGAGTTATCCGGGAGGGTGGCAATGTAATGCAGACTATCAGCGTTGATTAACTCAACACTGTGTATTTTTACAGTATTTTTCATAGATCAGTAAGCGTAACTCTGATAGGCTCACTTTGCTTTTGCGCTAAAGCGGTGGGCCTTGGTTAGCTTGTGACCTGAAAGCATGAGCTGATGGCTGGCAGGGTGCTACAACACCCACCAGCCGCCCATTTCACAGCAAAAAGCCGCCATTAATGTTCTGGCGGCGCGATTAAACTGGTAGTTAATTGTCTAGTCTCCAGACAGAGTCATCCAATTCAATGTGAATGCTTCCATCTCTAACTTCATAATCAATCAACCCTGTATCTTCGTGAGAATCATTCATATCCCGGCATCCAGCAAAGAAATTAATTCCAACTTCATATTCAAAGTAATCCTCACCAATACTGGTAACTTCAAATGCCCCATCAATAACGGAGTAGCTGGCATCGCCGCCATATCCAGCAAGGAAATAGTCTTCGAACTTTTCAGAGTTCGTTTCCAATAACACCTTAATAGCTTCCAGATTTTTTGGGTCAACACCATTTAAGGGTATGACGTAGTTTTTAACACTCATTTTTCACCTTTTGTGATTTGCTAGGGTGAAAAAATCATAATCGCTAAAGAGTTATGTCAAAAATTATTTTTAAGTCAGAAAAAGATAATCAATAACCAACTGATTTAATTGATAATTTAAAGATGTAAAGACACCCCAATTACTGGAGACACCTATAACATCCGAACTGGTTATCAGATATCCCCCAGCCATAGCCGGTTTATCGCTTAACTCATTGAAAAAAAAATTTGCCGATTCTGTCATATCCTGCTGATCTAGTGTGCCTTTTACCTTGGTTTGTGGTGTGCCATACAGATAGCTCTGGATCCGATCCCCTGCAAAATTAAATAGACATGAATAAAAAAACTAATCGAAGCGGAGCGAAGAATTACTGGTGAAATAGTCAACCCCAAGACAGTTGATAGAAACCAATCAGACGAACCAAAAACGATCTTTATCAATGTCTTACAAAATGCTTAAATATTACTCTTATCCATTACCCATCATAGGGCTAACAATGTCTGACACAGATAATCCGGGGAAATTAATCTGGCACGTCGCCTGTGATGAATCAGGTATCGATGGTCAGCGTTTTTATGGTTTTGGAAGTCTATGGATGAAGTATCAGCGCCGCGGTGATTTCTCTAAAATCATTCGTGACTTAAGGCAAAAGCATGGCTTTTTCCAAGAAATTAAGTGGAAAAAGGCAAACTCAAAACAGTTTTACCCATTCTACTCAGAGCTAATTGATTTATTTTTTAACCACCAGTGGCTGGCCTTCCATTGCATCGTTGTTGAAAAATCAATGGTTAACAAGAGTTTTCATAATGGTGATTATGATCTGGCAATGCGAAAGCACTTCACAAAACTGGTGACAACCAAAATATCTGGAATAATTTGTGCTCATCCAAGCAGAGACTGTAGTTTTAGAGTTGAAGTCGACCCAATCGCTTCACGCTACAAAAAAGCAGATGAGGCCTTCCATGTCATAGCTAACAACACCCTAGCTATTCAACATGGTGTTAGAAACCTCATTACGTCCGTAGTTACTAAAGACTCAAAAGCATCAGAGAATATTCAAATTTCTGATTTCTTTCTTGGTGCAGTGATGAGTTCCTTTCAAGGTAAAGCCTCATCCGAAACTAAGATGATGCTAGCCAATAAAATTGCGGAACATCTGGGATGGGAATCACTGGGCTACGACACCTGGCCAAGCGAGAGAAAATTCAATATTTGGTTGTTTTATGATCGTTCGCGAGGCATTCGCGACATACTGACCAAGCCAGTATCACTGAAAACACCATTACCGACAAGGGTTGTTAGAGATAACATTTAGTGTGTCGACCTCTCAGCCGACGTGGTTGGAGTTCCAGGCCTTAGGCCGAAGTGACCAACTTGGCGGTTTATTTCTGGGAGCCGCCTCTTTATTCCCAAAATCGTTTATCCATCAAATCTACATGCCTAACGGATGCCAGTCAACGCTAGCCTGTAACAATAAACCCGCTCAGAGGCGGGTTTATAAAACTTTGGCAACATATCAAATATGCTTCAAATATGGCTTATTTTGTTGCATTTTGCAAGCGTGATTGACGGAGATAGTGAAATTTACTTCACATTTCCACCACTTTAAGCACTTCTTCATCTTCAAAGTGATCTAGCGTCAGGCTCAAGGCGTGCTCATCCAGATCCGCAAATGCCGCTTTCAACGCTGCCCAATGGCTCGAATACACACGCAGCCAGGTTGAACGGTCAACACTAACCATTCGCGCCAGCGCTGCACCAGCATAGTCTTTATAGGTTTCATTACTTCTCATGGCGGCGACTTCCTGCCCTGCCAGCCATACCAGCCCGATCAGCTTTTTAATGACGCGGGATTGTAACGGGTTATCCACCTGGCATTTCTGATAGTTATTCCAGACGTGCTCACACATCATCACCTGATACTTATAGCTGAGGTCGAAGCCGTAGCAATACCGCAGCCAGGCCTGCTGGTATTCATTCAGGGAATTAACAGCGCGGCGCCACGGTGCTGATTCAAATTCCATATCTTTAATTGGCGGCATTGGTCGACGGCGGCTGCGTGTCTCCAGCACATACAATGGCGCGCTCAGTGAGTTAACAAAACGGGTCCCTGAATCGCCCTCCAGCTCAACGAGGTTAACGCAGCGGCGCGGCGTGGCATTCTTTTCTGCTAGTGGATTCTCACTAAATGCCTCGAGCTGCCCTTTAGTCCCGCCGGACAGGTCCAGCAGTGCCCGGCGAAGTTCATTCCTAACGTAAGTCAGATTCTGTTCATTCATGCGGTTTAGCGCTCCATACACTTAAGCTTTCGCAATTACGCCGATCGCCAGCGCCCGATCCAGAAAACGCAACAACAACTCCAGCTGCGTGCCGTGTTTCTGTTCGAATGCCGATACACCGGCGTGTAGTTCGTCGTGACACTCTCTGCACAGAGGGATCACGAAGAGGTCGTGGGCTTTTGTTGCTGTGCCGCCCATACCGTGCCCAACGATATGGTGCGGGTCATCTGCAGGCCGCCGGCAACATTCACAGGGCTGCGTTTTAACCCATCGGGTATATTGCTCATTCACCCAACGGCGGCGCTTAGGCCGCAACAAGAAGGATTCTGGCGACTCCGGATCAATAGCTAACGCCATAATTGGCTTTTGAGTGTCGGTGCTTTCAGTGTCATGACGTCGCGGCGGTAAAGCATCAACGGGCTTAGCTTTCGCCTGCACAATGCTGGTGGCCGGTGGCATAGGTACAATGTCGCTTTCCCGGTAAACAGATAAGAAAGGCTCTTCTGGAATCCTTAGCGCCCGATGCGCCATTCCTTCAGTGATAGCAGCCGCAATCCCTGACTGAACTGCCCACCAGCAAAGCTCAGCTAAAGAAAGAGTGCGTTCTTTGTTGTATCCCAGCCCCGCCTGCACGGTGTCAATAACCCACTCGGCAACATTGCCCAGCGCAAGCGCCTGTAATTTGTCCGTCGTCTTCCCACGCAATTTGTTATCACAATGCCAGCACACCACCAGCGCTCCTGGCTGATGCCATAGCGTCGTTAATTCGGCGTGATGGTAGTCCGGGTCCGGGTATTGGCATTTCGTAAAACGCTGCTGCAGCCAATGCTCAAGACCAGCCATTCCACCAGCAGCGGCAATAACCCGCTCATCAGTAAAAAAGGTATTTAAGCTGGAATCTTCCAACAGCGGCTGGCAAGCATCGGGGATCTGACCTGACGGGAATCGTGCCATATTTTCAGGCTCCCGCTCGACCAGCACCCGTCCAGATGCGAACAGGTGCATTAACTCCCGACCGGGCTTGATTAGTACCACGCCAAGGCGCGGCACTATTTCAGGTGTGAGTAAGGCTCTCATCGTTATCACACCCCATCAATGGACCGTTTCAAGCAACTTCAGCAGTTCTGAGAATTTTGATTCAAAGAAGTGCGGTTGTGTTTCGCGGGGATTCGCAGGGCTAGTGATGTTTTTCCCGTACATGCAACCTTTGGCTGTCATTGACCAGAATTTTTTAACCCCATTGGCTCCCGTCCTGCTGCGGCGTTCTTTCTGTTCAACTACGCCGAGTTTCGCCAGCTGCTGATATGCCTGATTTGCAGACAACCTGACATTATTGGCTTTCAGTAAAGCACTGAGGGATTGTGTCGGCCGACTGGAGCCGTCGAGGGCACCTGCTGGCGCATCGATAGCATATGAGGGCATTAGATCCGGCAATCCGGCTACCTGCTGCAGCTTCTGGTATGCACCAAGCTTTGAGGAATTAGAGAGGTTTAACATACGTGATGCCGACTCCAGCAATATGACCCCGGCCTGAATGCGGTCGGCGGTAATTGCTGATGATGCTGTAGAGTGGAGCGTATCGAAGATGCGGATCACCTTTAGGTTAAAGGCGGCGCTTATCCACATGGCGTAGGCATATACCAGCTCACGGCACACATACGTACCTTGCTCTCTACCGCCACGTACAACGCTAACAGGATCGGGGATTTCCGAGTTGCAAATTAGCAACTCGCCGATTAGCTGTTCAGTTTGTTCATTCCTGAGCCAGAAGGCTGGTTTGTGTTTATCGAGAGCACCGGCGGCCCGATGAAGATCATTAAGGCAGTATCGCCCCATGATGTCACGACGTACCGAAACGCCATCAATAACAAACAACGAGTGGTTTTTGGGCGTAGCAGTGCCCACAACATGATTATTGGTCATATTCTCTCCATACACTGATTGTTGCGAAGGGCCTGCACGCCCGTTTCGCTTGCACTCTCCGACATTACTGCCATAAAGCACACCATTCAACCCACAGTTGGACATATATTTTCCCCTTAGTTGAATGGCATAATCGTTATTTCTACTCGGCCTTTCGGCACTATTGGCCCCCACTCCACCAGCATGCGTTTCACCTGGCTGTCGTCCTCCCAAACGCCTGCATGCGTCAGCGCGTCAAACAGCGCTTTGTTGTAGTTGTCCAGATCACGGCGGCGCGCATCCGGCGGGTAAAGGGTGATTTCTACAGCTGCCTGCTCGGTTGACGGCTTAGGCAAGCGGCGAAGCTGCTCAATGATTGCCGCACAGGCCGCGCTCTGGTATTTGCGACCGTCAGCGCTGATCAGGTGGCGACCGGCCAGCGGCCCCTTGTTAGGGGCGCGCCAGTAGGTGTTAACGCTCGGCGGGAATGGGAGAACAAGTTTCATGCCATCGGTGCCGGAATTCATAGGCTTTGGCTGGATAATGGAGATTCCGCGGGACACTCCGCGGGTGATACTGATAACCCCTTTTTTCTCAAGCGCACGCAGGTGATCCGCTGCCGCATTTGGTGAGCTGCAACCCAGCAGCCCGGCCAGTTCAAAGTTGGTAGGCGGAAAACCATGTTCACGCTGGTAAGCGATCAGGAGATCCAGAACGTGCTGCTGGCGTGTTGTTAAAGTCGTCATGCGGCGCTTACCTCCATCATGCTGCGCGCGGCAGCAATAATTTCAGGTGTGGGCATACGCTCCAACCAGAGTTGGTTGATGTGGGCTTTTAGCTCGTTCTGCTGTGACATTGCCAGCATGTCAGCGCCATCTACCTGGTTAAACACAAGGCCTACCTCAAGTGGCCAGATGCGTGATTCTGTTCCCGGTAATACCTGCGGCGCCGCGGCTTGTTCTTCCTTCTGCACATGCGGCGCGGCTGGTGGCAGAGCTTTACCGGCGGCAAAGGTGGCCAGTGCCATAGACGCACGCCCTTTTTCTTCAAGCACGGTGCGGCTGATGTAGCTGAAACGCTCTCCACTCCATGACTTATCGAATACCGCAATAGCAGCACTAAACCCTGCAGATGATTCGGACGGCTGCCCTTCTTCAGGTCGGTACCACACAGGCAGATCGAAACTGATACGCCCACGGATAAACGCGACATGATCCGCTTCTTCCGGCCACCAGACTTCACCCGTTGCCGCTTTGATTAAAAAGACGTAGCGCCCGCCCTGTTCTCTCATTGCCAGTGTGTGTGCAATGATGTGGCGCATACCGGTGATTGCCTGCTTTTCATGGTACTGCGACCGGCTGTATGGCGGGTTGCCGTACCCAGCGCCGCTGAGCTCCATCAAACGGGCAGACCAGTCCTGCGTTAAAGCGTTATCTTCTGCTGTGTACCATGCTGGGCACTTCGCGTTATCGTCATCGGCAAACAGGTCGAGAACCAACGGGCCAAACATCGCATTGATGCCCCAGAAAAGCAGATCAGGAGTACGCCACTGATCGCCGACTTCCTTCAACTTGTGCGAGCTTTTGCTGCGCATTTCCGCCAGCGCCTGGCAGTATTGATTTTTAATCATCCTCTGAACCCCGCTGGAATAGTGTCGTTAGGTTGACTGATGGCGTTTATGTCGCGTTCGCGGGTTTTATCCCAGGTATCACGAGTGGGACGGCCTTTTTTATCCCAGCGGGCAGCGCTGGACAGGTAACCTTCAAACTTCTTTGGCCCGAACAACGTTTCCGGTCGCATGTACTGGTACTGTTCGTCGTTCCCGTTCCAGTGCTCATGCTTCAGGTCAACCACCAGCTGCAGGTCGGCAACGCTGTAACCCTCACGCAAACGGGCACGGATGTTTTCCAGCGAGGTTTTTGATTTCTGGTACCGGGATCCGCTGACCTGGTTCAGGTGAGTTAAAACAACAATCGCCTGGTCAGTAATCACAATTTCAGGGTCTGGTTGCGCCGCAACCGGACAAGGGGTTTTAGTAGTTACTTGTGGTTCTGGTTTTGAATTTACTGACGGATCCCCGCCAGATTCTGACGGGTCAAAACCGCCGTTTTTGCCGGATTTCGACGGGTCAGATTTTGAGGCGTCAAATTTTGATGCGTCAGTTTTTGACGTGTCAGATTCTGACAGTTGAGAAAATGCCGCCATTCGCAGTTTTGCTACATTCAGGCGGTACACGTTCGAGGCATTGCGGTTGCCGTTACGGCGCTGGGTACGGGTAAGCCAGCCCTCTTTTTCAAGCTTCGCGATTGCCGTTCTGATGGTGCTCGGCCCAGCCCCAAGCTGGCGAGCGATAGTCTCAATCGACGGCCAGCACACGCCCTCGTCGCTGCTGAAATCAGCCAGGCGAGCCATAATCGCAACACTCGACAACTTCATGCCCGACGCCGCGCAGCCATCCCATACGTAGCCGGTTAATTTAGTGCTCATGATCTTCCGTTATCTCCCTGAACTTTTTGCGAAACAGTTCGAGTGGGCTGAAGCACTCGTGTGGGTAGCTGTCGCGCAAGTAGATAACGCGCTGTGTTTCTGGTTCCCAGCGGATAACACGGACTGGCACGCCGCGGTGGTCCCGGTACCGTCGGTTAAGTACGCGCATAAGCGTTTTGCCCTCCGGTAGTAGACACCCACAATTGATACGGCCCGACTGTGGTTACATGGCACCCAGCGGTTTGATACTCTGCGTTCATACCGAAACAGCGGAGAACCCGGCACCGGGATCATCCGTAGTTGCGGTAAGTGAGGATTTACGATTAAATTGCTCATGCGGATTATTTCTCCATACACGAAGAGTTGTTCGCCAAGGCGCCCGGAGCTGCACACTCGCGGGCGTCACTCTTTTCTGCGACACAAAAAACTCGATAAAGCAGCGTGACGTGCTCCTGAAACTTCGCGATCACCTGATAGCTGTTCTCCTCAATCTGGGCACGTTCTTCTGCGTCAATCACCCCATCAGCAGTAGCTTTACGCACAAAGTTAGAATGACGGCCGATCCACTCTATGGACTCCATCAGGCGTTGGTTGATGTCTGCGTTATCCACTTCATCAACGTCTGCCAGTGGCACAAATACGCCCTGAGAATGGCGCGCTACTGCATCCGCGATATGGTTAGAACCACCAGCACGCTGTAAAACCATCGCCCAGCCCAGAGGGAAGATCTGATCGCCTTCGGTGCGTAAACGGTTAAACAATGCGTTCTCAGTCGTTCCCAACCATTCCGCCGCCTCAACATATCCACCAGGCAGATCGGTAATCGTCTTTTTAATTGCGGCCACCAGCCAGGCTGGCTGTCTTTCAACTTTCCACATAGGTTCGTTACCCACGGCTAGCACCTTGTTTCTGTGGTTTTAAATGGTCTGCTGATTCACTAGCCTTTCCATACAATTCAGGCTGAAAAGAAAGCTGACCGTCGGTTCTATATGCCGCTTCAGCAGCGCGCCCTTTAGGAATCAACCTGCCGGGTCTGTTTCGCCACTGGTAAACGGCTTCGCTGGTAATCCCAAAAAAGTCAGCAACTTTTTCTGCGCTACCGAAGTATTTCTCAATGTCATCTGTGGTCATGGAACCTCCATTTACTAAGTTATGTTAGATATTAATAATCAATCTTACTTTGGTCAACAAAAACTAAGATTACTTAGTTTTATATCGATTAAAGGAAACGGCATGGAATCGGTAGGCCAGCGAATTAAGGATCTGAGACGTATAACGAAAACAACACAGAAAGAGTTAGGTAAATTCTGTGGTGTCAGTGACGTAGCTGTAGGCTACTGGGAGAAAGATTTGAATACTCCCAGTGGAGCAGCATTAACAAAAGTTGCAAAATACTTCAATACATCAACAGATTACATCCTCTACGGGACTAATTTTGAAGATAAATTAATAACCAGTATGCGCAAGATCCCCGTAATATCCTGGGTGCAGGCAGGAGCCTTTACGGAAAGCAGGCAAGCAAGCACCTTTGAAGAAGCTGAACGCTGGGTTGAAACAGCATTAAGAATTAGCGATAGATCATTTGCTCTTGATGTTAAAGGCGATTCAATGACCAACCCTAATGGGCTCCCCACTATTCCGCAAGGAGCTACTGTTATTGTTGACCCTGATGCCGAGCCGGCGAACGGGAAAATTGTTGTAGCTCGATTAGATGGAACTAATGAAGCAACAGTAAAGAAACTGGTCATCGATGGGCCACAAAAATTTCTCGTCCCTCTAAATCCTCGCTACCCAAACATTCCCATCAACGGGAACTGCACAATCATTGGTGTTGTTAAAGGTGTTCAGTACGAACTCTAACCATCACCTAACCCTACTCTAAGTACCAAACTAAGAAATGTTTGGTATTTCATCTTGACCAAAAAACTAAGTTAAGTTAGATTTTAATTACTAACAGCGAACAGGCAGGACGCCCACGAAGTAGCCGCCGGTGGCGTATGAATGACCGGATGATTCGCAGGCAACAAAAAAGCGCCCATAGGACGCTTTGCTCTTTAACAATCTGGATATCCACAACATCACCAATTAATCGGCGGGGTTTTATCAGTATCAAAAACGTTTTTACAGGAGGGACAATGACTTTTTTGAAAGGCATCATAAATACCCACCACCTGAGGCTGAAGCATAGATACCTGCTTGTTAATAAAGCAATGTGGGCAAAGATGCACTGTTGTTTCCATTTCACTCACGATCAACTTCTTAGAGTAAACAAGCGATCCAGAATCAAGCTTTTGTAGGACATAACCTTCAGTTTGGCTTTTAAAATCTTCAAAATCTGCAATTTTTGCTTTGAGATGCACTACCTCTTCGTCCCGAAGGCGGATCGCATCGCCAAGGGAAAAACATTCCGCTTGAAGTGTGATTAGCTTGTTTTGAAGTTCGATAGTTGCAGCTTTAACTTCAGCATCAGTCTTAGCGTCATTTATGACTTTGGCGAGGCCGGCAGTCTCCTTAATAGCGGTCATAGCCGCTGAAAGTTCAGCAATCACTTCGAAAACTCTCCTTGATATTGAGGATATCCAGATTAACCGAATCCTTGTTGTTGGGGAATGACCAGAATCCACCGAGTCTTATGTGGTGAAAAGACAGGCACACAACATGAAAGCGCACTCCTTCTCTACCAGTTGTGGATGACAGGTGTGAAACATAAACCGGAGTGCGCTCTCAGTTGTGGTAATTGCGGCTATGCGCACGTGACGAGGCCACCAGCATATTCAACTTTAAAAATGAAAATGCGTCTTGATTAGTGTACGTCGTCAGTCCTGGCCGGGCTGGCAGGTGGAGGCACCACCGCCACAACATCATGTATGGAGAAAACTTACTGACGGTGGCAGCCGTCACAATGAGGTGACCATGAGTAATGATCGCATGACCGTAGTGCCCGACTTTTTGGGCGAACTGGATGCCGGCGTGTTCATGAACAAAATCGCAGCGGCACTGAATAACACAGCCCTGGGCGTTCTGAATAATGGCAACAAAGGCAAGGTAACTCTGACCTTTGATTTTGAACGTATGGGCAATTCCGTCGAAGAGAAGCGCGTCAAAATTAAGCACAAGCTTCAGTACGTCACCCCAACGCCACGCGGGAAGGCGACCGAAGAGGACACCACCGAAACCCCTATGTGGGTTAACAAAGGCGGGAAACTCACCATCCTGCAGGAAGACCAGGGGAACCTGTTCACCCTCGGCGGTGATCCAGACGGAAAGCTGCGCGCGGCGAAGTAAGCCGCGATTGATAGACCATCGATTTTGTTTTTCTACACCAACATTTAAGGAATTGTTATGACACAGCTTGATAGCGCCGCGATCCAGGCCGTTCAGAAACTTACTCTTTCCGCCTTCACTTTGGAAAAAGTAAGCAAAACCGCGTGCCCTACCGCCCTGCTCCCGGAGAACGTAGCCATTGAAAGCCTGGAGCGTTTCGATCTTGAGCGCTTCCGTTTCCGTGGCTCTATGGAAACAACCAGCATTGACGATTTCGTCCGCTACTCCACTGGCTACTCCAGCGATGTAACGCCAGCCCGTTGCTTTATTGATGCCGATAATATGCGTGCACGCTCTATCTTCAATATCGGCACGCTGGTTAACCCAGGCCATGCCGATAACACCGCATCAATTGGCCTGAAAAAGACGGCACCTTTCCGCGCGCTGCTCGCTATTGACGGTACCCGTTTGAGCCAGAAGCAGATCGCCGAATGGCTGGAGGATTGGAAAGACTACCTGCTGGCATTCGATGCCGACGGTAACACCATGCAGATCACCCAGGCCGCCCAGGCTGTTCGCCGCGTCACTATCCAACAGGCTACACAGTCCGATCATGAAGATAGCGATTTCAGCGGCAAAAAATCGCTGATGCAAAGCATTGAGGCCAGCAGCAAAGACGTTATGCCGGTGGCGTTCGAGTTCAAATGCGTGCCCTATGAAGGTCTTGGCGAGCGTGCATTCAGTCTGCGTAATAGCCTGCTCAAAAGTGGCGAGCCGTGTTTCGTTATCCGTATCGTGCAGTTGGAAGCCCAGGAAGAAGCTATTGCTAACGAGTTCCGTGATCTGCTGATCAGCAAATTCGACGGCGAACCAGTGGAAACCTTTATCGGTAAATTCAGCGCGTAATTACCCTGCCTTAATAGCCCCCAGCTGCGGGGGTTATTAGTGAAGCGTAATCCCGTTAATTATCGCCACCTGGCGAGGGATTCGTGCAACCAAAATCCGCGCGGTGCAGCGCGCTAAAATGGAGAAAGAAATGAGCTACATTCAGACATTATCCGGCAAGAAATTTAACTACCTGACCGCTACCGTGGACGATATTGATATTGAAGATATCGCGACTGCCCTCTCCCATATCTGCCGCTTTGCCGGGCACCTGCCGGAGTTCTACAGCGTGGCGCAGCACTCGGTATGGTTAGCCAGCTTGTTCCGCCTGAGTTCGCCTTTGAAGCACTGATGCACGATGCCGCAGAGGCATATTGCCAGGACATCCCGGCACCACTGAAAGCGCTGCTGCCCGATTACCGCCGTATCGAGACTTATGTTGATGACCTTATCCGGTTCAAATTCGATATTCCGCTGGAGCACGCCGAAGTCGTCAAATATGCAGATCTAACCATGCTGGCCACCGAGCGCCGTGATCTGGAAATCGACGACGGATCGAAGTGGGAAAGCCTGGAAGGGATCCCATGCTCAGACCTAATTCAAGTTATCCCTCTCCGCCCTGGTCAAGCATTCGGCCTCTTCATTAATCGCTTTAACGAACTGATGGAGCTCCGCCAATGTGCCGCTTGAAGGTGAAAGAGCTTGTCGCAAAAGCGCACGCGACCGTCGGTGACCTGCCACCAGCACAGCGCCAAGTAATGACAGAGGTCATTACCCGACTGGATACCGTGTTTGCGGCTCTTACCGAGTCTATTGAGCTCCGAGCAGCAGTGGTCGCGGAGAATACTCATGCGCGTGAACGCCATATATTCATCCGTGCGTTGGCGGTTTCAATTCTTGAGCATAGTGGTGGTCGCATGGACTGGCGTGGCGCGATGGAAGACGCAACCGAACTACTCCAAACGGTGGATTCCGTATATGCAAAAACCCCGGCAACAGACGCGTTCCTGGCTGACGTTCGAGCGAAAGGGGCCGAGCAGGCTGGCGAATACCTGAAACAGTACGCCCAAGGGTTGCATGAAGATGCGCGCTTGGTCTTGCAGGATGCCGGTGAGCTCTGCAATGGATTTGCCGCCCAGTTACGCCAAGGAGCTAAATCATGAACACTCAAATCGTTGCTATGCCAGTTGAGCGTGACCAATACGGCTACTGGACTCACCCAATTTACGAAGCATTCTGTGATGGTCGCGAGCACGTTCCAACTGCTGAATTTAATGACTGGATGAAAGCACAAGGCCTGCAGTGGACCGTGTCTTATCGTGATGAAGAAGATATCGACCCTGACGTTGATGGGTACGATATCTCTACCTGGCAGCCTGAAGCGCCGGCTGGTGAAGGTTGGTTTGTCGGTTCCATCCACGACACTGAAGATGGCGCTGTGTGCATCTGGTTACGCCAAGGAGCCGAGCATGAGTAACGCAGCGACAGTTTTGGACATGTGCTGCGGTTCTCGCATGTTCTGGTTTAACAAGCACGACACCCGCGCTGTGTTCGCTGACATTCGACAAGAAGAGCATAAGCTGTGCGACGGACGCCGTCTGGTTATCAGTCCTGACCTCGTTGCTGATTTCCGTGCGCTGCCGTTCTCGGATGCATCATTTCCGGTCGTAGTTTTTGACCCGCCACACCTTGAGCGCGTCGGGCAGGCTGCCTGGATGGGTAAGAAATACGGGCGACTCAACAAAAAAACGTGGCGCGCTGATATCCGCGCCGGTTTCAAAGAGGCGTTTCGCGTGTTGCGGCCACACGGAGTTTTGATTTTTAAATGGAACGAAACACAGATACCAGTCAGTCAGATTCTGGCACTAACTGACGAGAAACCGGCGATTGGCCAGCGAACCGGGAAGAACGATAAAACTCACTGGATTATTTTTGTTAAAGGCGGTGCGGCATGACAATCAACTTAACAGACCCAGCTAACCATCCAGCAAATGACCGACTGACAGATGATAGGCTTATCCGGGTACGTAACGAGCTACAGCGCACGCTCAACTATCAAAACGGCAGCACACAGGACTACATCACCGCTGATGCGATAAAAGCGATAGACGAGCTGCTCGAGTACCGTAAAGCTGCGACCATCGCACAATCAGCTCAGAATGAAGAAACTCAACAACAGGAGGGTGTTTAACGTGAACCATTTAATGATCGACCTTGAAACCATGGGCACGAAACCAAACGCGCCTGTTGTCGCCATTGGCGCTGTATTCTTTGATCCACTTAGCGGTGAGCTGGGCCCGGAATACTACACCGCCGTGAACCTCGCCAGCGCAATGAAGCAAGGGGCTGTCCCTGATGGCAACACCATCATCTGGTGGCTGAAGCAAAGCCCGGAAGCACGATCCGCAATCTGCGTTGATGACGCTTTACCAATCGCGGCGGCCCTTTCTGAACTGAGCCACTTCATTAACCGCAATACGGATCCTAAATTCCTGAAGGTATGGGGTAATGGGGCCACGTTTGATAACACTATTTTACGTAGTGCTTATGAGCGCGCCGGCCACCCTTGCCCTTGGCAATTCTGGAATGACAGCGATGTGCGAACCATCGTTATACTGGGGCGACAGGTAGGTTTCGATCCTAAAAGAGAAATGCCATTTGATGGCGTCGCTCATAATGCTTTAGCGGATGCTCGTCATCAGGCCAAATATGTCACGGCAATTTGGCAAAAACTGATACCAGCCACCAGCAACAACTGATTATTCCCCCGGGTGCAGCCGGGGTAATGGAGAAATATATGCTGAGCCTCGATTGTGTTCCCATCTCAACTTATTGCAAAGAGACTGGCGAAACCCCAGATGCCATAAATAAGCGCGTACAGCGCGGTGTGTGGCGAGAAGGGGTACAGGTGCTAAAGGTCGACGGCGTTAAGGAGAGATGGATTGATCTTAGTGAGGTTGCAAAATGGGCACGACAGAATCGCCTAAACTCCCGCGCGGCGTAACCATCAGGAAACATCGCAACGGTGAAACCATCAACATTACCTTCACTTATAAGGGGGTGAAATGCCGTGAACCTCTTTCTAATCTGGACGTAACCCCTAAAAATATCAAATATGCCGAGCGCACACTCGGCGAAATCTATAACAAGATAGAAAGGGGAACTTTTGTTTATGCAGAATACTTTCCCCGCTCTACCAGGTTAAAAATTTTCGGCAACGCAGCCGCAGGAAAAACGGTGAAGATGTACCTAGACGAATATCTGGTGATATGTGAAACGAGGAAGCTATCCCCTTCAACGATTGGCGGATATAAGAAATGCCGAAGCGCACTGTTATCACTTCATATTTTTCCCGCGAGTGAATTGACGCCGGCCGCATTGAAGACATGGATCCAGAGCCAGAAAACCACATTGAAGACTATCCGAAACCAGTTGTCTTTTCTGCGTTCTGCTTTGGATGAGGCGGTGACGGATGGTGTGCTTCAGATTAACCCTGTATCACTGGTAACAGCCTCACGTTACCAAAGTGATAAATCAGAGGCAGAAAGTGGTTATGTGGTAGATCCGTTGTCACCAGCAGAAGTAGACGCTTTACTATCAGCGGCCGGTAACAAGCAGTGGGAGAACCTTTTCCGGTTCGCTATCCAAACCGGGCTGCGTAGCTCTGAACTGTGTGCTCTTCGTTGGCGTGATATCGACTTTGTAGGAAAGACTGCCCACGTTCAGAACGCCAGCGTTGTTGGCGTAATCAAAGGGACCAAAACCAAAGCTGGAACACGGAAAGTTGAACTGACTAACGAAGCAATAGATGCTCTAGCGAGTCAGAAATCTTTCACTTTTATGAAAGATGATACTGTCTTCGAAGACCCCAAAAGCAATAAAGCATGGGCTAGCGCTGATGCTATTAGGAAGAAAGCGTGGGTACCTACATTACGTAAAGCTGGAATTCGATACCGTAATCCCTACCAAACCAGACATACATTCGCCACCAGGCATATCAGCCAAGGTACAAATTTGTTCTGGCTCGCCACTCAGATGGGTCATAAGGGTCCAGAAATGTTGTTTAGGCATTATGGTCGATATTTGAAAGAGTACGATAATAATACTTCATTACAAACATTGAATTGCAAACAAAACTAAATAATAATCTCTTCTCTTGAGCTGAGTTGAGATGCGAAGATGACTCCAGATAGATTGATAGCCTTAGTAGCAGCTATTGCAGCATTGGTTTCTGCAATAGCTGCTTTGATGGTTGTAGCACAGGCTAGTTTACAAAGAAAGCTTTCGTATAAACCACAAGTTGTATTTAATCCTCAGTCATTTACTTACAAAATAAACAACACTAAAAACAATTTATTTAACAGAATTCATCTAAAAAGAAGCAATAACACCCATCTGAATAAAAGTAACATAGCTATAAATATTGGACTTGGGGCAGCACTGGATGTAGTTATCCATTGGAATTATGAATATAAAAAATCGGTAGAGACAATAAATTCATATTTCAGTAAATTAGATAAACCAGCCAAAATTTCTCTGTATGACAATGGACTAACAATTGATAACGCAGATCCCGAAATTGGATATCAATTTGCCTCACGTTATGGAGAGGATGCTCATGATTATATTCTATCATTCAATCAAAACTCAGCACCAACAGAAATACTGATCCCATTCCCCTGCATATCTTTAAATTGTGCTATTTTAATCTATTCATTAAGTGCTGAAGGTAAAGTGAATAGAGATCTACCAAAATTCTCTCTCACAATAAGTTACAAAGATATAGGTGGTAGTAAATTCAAAGAAGAATACGATATAGAAGTAGACTTTTATAATATAGTTAATAATGATGATGATATCTTGATGAATGGGAAAATTACTTTCAATAAAATTGGTATAAAGGAAAAGACAGTAAAAGGACTTAAAGGTATCCGCAAAAGATACGCCGAATTCATTAGTGAGAATGATTTCAATAAAAACAGTATGTTATAGATATACGGACGCGTGTTCAACTCCCGCCAGCTCCACCAAATAATGATCCGTATATGTCCGGTGAAATCCTGAAAGCCCGTACGGCGCAAGCCTTGCGGGCTTTTTTGTATCTCCGGACATATTACAAGGTGTTGTGACTTCCGCTGCCTTTAGGTACCTTGTTAGGTACCCAGTCGTCAGGTACCTAACTATCGGGTACCTAAATCGTGAGGTACCTATGGCTCGTCTGACAAAACCGCTTACGGATACAGAGATAAAAAACGCCAAGCCTAAAGAAGCGGAATACACGCTACATGATGGTGATGGCCTACAACTACTGATCAAGACCAGCGGGAAAAAAGTCTGGCAATATCGTTATTCTCGGCCTTTTAACCAAAAACGGGCAAAACTGACTTTTGGGCCTTATCCCGAAGTCACCCTAGCCGATGCCCGACAACGCCGCCACGAAGCCCGGACCCTTCTGACCAAAGATATCGATCCTTACACACACCAACAATCCCTACGCAGGCAGGCGCTGGAAGCTCAATCCAATACCTTTAAGATCGTTGCCGGACAGTGGCTACAGTTAAAAAAGAGCAGCATAACTGCCGACTATGCCTCAGACATCTGGCGTTCCCTCGAAAAAGATATTTTCCCTGCCATCGGAGAAATAAGTATTACAGACATTAAAGCCCCCACGCTGGTACAGGCTATCCAGCCAGTACAATCCAGAGGCGCTCTGGAAACAGTCAGGCGCTTATGTCAGCGGATTAATGAAGTAATGATTTATGCCATGAATGCTGGTCTGATCGATACCGCTCCGAGCATTAACATCAGCAAGGCATTCGAGAAACCACAAAAAAAACATATGCCCAGCATCCGCCCTGATCAACTACCACAACTGATGCAGACGATGCGACTGGCAAGCATTGAATTACCAACTCGATGTTTATTCATGTGGCAGCTTCTCACCCTCACCCGTCCTTCCGAGGCTTCTGATACACGCTGGCAGGAAATCGATCTAGACGCCAGAGAATGGCGTATCCCGGCGGAGCGCATGAAAATGAAGCGTGCACATATCGTTCCACTGTCCGTTCAGGCATTAGCTGTTCTGGAACTTATGAGGCCCTTAAGCAGCCAACGGGAATATGTTTTCTCCAGCCGCATTAAACCGTTACAACCAATGAGTAGCCAGACGGTCAATGCCGCACTAAAACGCGCCGGATTGGGGGGTATCCTGGTATCACATGGCATGCGGTCAATCGCCAGCACTGCACTCAATGAGCAAGGCTTTCCGCCCGATGTCATCGAAGCCGCTCTCGCTCATGTGGATAAAAATGAAGTACGCCGTGCTTATAACCGTAGCGACTATCTGGAGCAACGCCGTCCCATGATGCAGTGGTGGGCCGACTTTGTGAAAGCAGCGGATAATGGCAGCCTACTGGAGGGCGGGAGCCGGGGGCTGAAAGCAATCAATTGATTATGTGAAGCCATATTTCTCCGATTCATACCATAAATAATATATGGTATGAAATTGGGCTTCCTCCAAACCGTAGAAAAATACAGTCCTCACTACGAGGTCTGTTCAAAGCTAGAACTATTATCCGGCAACGGGGATTTACTCTTTCCCAGTGATCGCGGTGCCCATAAGCCAATGAGTGAGAACACCATCAACAAGGCGCTGCGCGCAATGGGTTATGACACACAGGCGGACATCTGCGGACATGGCTTCCGTACGATAACATGTAGCGCGTTGATTGAATCAGATCGCTGGTCAAAAGATGCCGTGGAACGGCAGACGAGCCATCAGGAGCGCAATCACGTTCTCGCCGCGTATATTCACAAAGCGGAACACCTCAACGAACGGACCCAGATGATGCAATGGTGGTCGGATTATCTTAATACCTGCCAGCATCAATTCATTCCGGCTTATCGCTTTAAGAAGTCAATTAAGGCTGCCTGAGGCGGCGTGCAACAGAACGAGCACTGAGCCCTGATAAAACAGCGGGATTACTCACCATCGTCATTACCCGTTTTTCAGGGACAATCGATATGGCAGGCTGCGCTTGTATGGCTTTTTAATGGATGCGAACAGCAGAAATTAAAAAGTGGCGTGAGGTGAGTAAATTCCATTTCGAAGAAATGGCTAATTTGCGTCGCCCGAACCCACCTGCGAGCGTTCGCCCCGGGGGAACCGAGCAGGCCGGGGGGAGCCGAATAAATTTTGCCGCCCCAGCGAGCAAAAAGACGCGCCCACGCGTCGGTTTATTTGGGGGGCTTGCCCCGCACACCGTCGCCGCTAAGTCTCCGGCCAGAAGCCGGTAGCGTTGCGCGACCAACCCCTTTAAAGCAGCGTTCCCGTTTTTTTGGAGCTTGCGAGAAAAAAACAGGCGAAACGCGCGTCTTAAAGGGGTTGGTCGCGCGTAGCGCGTGACGGTGTGCCGCTTTTGACCCTGGGGGTTTTGGCGCGGCGTCCAGACGCGACATTACCCCACGAGACTGGAATAAGGGCGTCCAGCCCGCATTGACAGGCGTTCGGGGTGTTGTGCCGGGAAGCACAGCTTTACGGCACTTTGCCGCAACGCGAGCTGGCTGTCGCCCCATAACATCGCCCAACACCGTGGGGCGATGTTATGGGGCGATACCATGGGGCGGATGACAAAGGAGGCTCTATGATCTTAAATAAGCTGCCTGTTTTGCATTTACCTTAACTGGACGTCAGTCACTCAACCGGATAATCAAGCTCATGATTTCCTCAAGAACAACTGTACTACTCCCCTTACCTACTTCCGCCAAAATCCTTATCCAGTTGGCCAGAAATACTGTTAAGCACACGCTTTAAGATTCTGGCTCTCTGTCCCGGCGTCATATATCTGAACACACTTTCAAGTAACTCGAGATCTTTTTCAAGCGCATCAGCATCCGATCGCAATGCGGGTTGACCATCCTCGTCGCCCAATAGCCATCCTGCTTTGATGCCCATCCCAGAAGCTAATTTTTTAAGCTGTAAAATCCCAGGAACTGAGTCTCCCTTCAGATAACTCCTGATAGTCGAGTTAGGTATACCTGTTTTGACAACAAGTGAGCTAACCGTGTCATCTGTCGCAGACATAGCATCAGTCAGCCTCTGGCCGAATTCTGACTTAGTCATTTCTTGGTAAGGTAGTTTTCTTCTAGCTTAAGGAGATTGGTTACGGTTTCAGAAAGTTGTCTAAGGATTATTTTTCTTTGCAAGACAGTAAGATATTTGAATGTTTGGTTAAGGAACTCAAGGTCTTTATCCTCTCTATTACCATCTGAATCCTGAGCATCAAGCAATAGAGAAACATCAATACCTAATACTAGTGAAATCTTTTGGAGCACGTCGGCCTTAGGTAAATTTTTCCCATCCACGTATTTTTTAATCATTGGCTCACTAACACCAATAGCCTTGGCTAAGGCCGCATTAGAATGCTTTGTAAGCAACATAGCTTGAGCCAATCTTCTTCCAAACTGGAATTTGTGATCTTCTTCTCGATTTTCTTCGTTCTTAATATCCATTTCAGTTACCCAGAAGAATAAGCCGTTGATTATTAATCAATTAATAACATTTCCACTAGACAAAAGTTAAGATTCACATTTAAAGTTAACTTTGTTATCTTATAGTCATTCATCTCATTGCAGACATTGCATTTCTGCAAACTTAACTTCTGAGAATCGCATAAACAGGGCTGAAATGCCACGCCTGCTCTCGCCCTGAAAAAAACTAAGCAGGTGCTTGAGTCTGTACCGCCACTGTGTCCGGGGCCCCTGACTGTTGTATCAGCCATGCTGGCTCCTCCTGGTCGGTTTGCCAGGACCACGTTTTTTTCTCCAGACAGAGGACTGGATATGGAACTGCTTAGCCTGAACGACGGCATCCTTACCTTTATCCAGAGCGCCAGCAGCCATTTTCTCACGCTGGCCGTCACCATACTGCCCGTATTTCTGTTCATGCGGATCCTGCTCACCGTGACCCTGCGCCTCGTAGGTACCGCGCAAACGGAGGCCTTCGCCCGGCTTTGTGGCCGTTCCAGGGTGCTCACCTACGGGCTCCTGCCAGTCATTGGCTGGTTGCTGCTCCGGGCTCCAGGGGCACTGGCCCTCGGGGTCGTGTTGCCGGAGAAAAGTAAGCCTGGCTTCGAGGATGCGCTCACCACCCTCGCCCATCCCCTGTCCACCGCCTTCCCGGGGGTAGTGACCCCTGAACTGGTCGCCTGGTTAAGCATTACGGCCGGACTTAGGATCCATGGCCTGCCCGTGACCCAGCTGGCCCTGCGCTATCTCCTGACTGCCGTGCTGATCAGCCTTATCCGGGGCATGGTCACAGAGTGGATCTTTCTGCGGATCACCTCACGAGGGAAACGCTGATGCAACGCTACCACACCCTCATCTGCAAGCCGGGAACCCATGTGAAAGACTGCCGCTCACTGGCGCGGGGGTCTCTATCCGGGAAAGGCATCCTGGTCATGTTCTTCGACCATGCACATGTGTCTCTCCACGACGGGGTCGAGCATCCGGGCGATCCGATGTCAGAACTTGCTGATCGGTGTAGCGCGTTCATCATCGAGGAGGGTTATCCATGGAGTTGATCCACATCACCCCCGGCCCCGGGGGCAGCGGCACAGGCTTCTGGCTTCCGCTGCGCAGCGGCCGGATCATCCTGTGTCTCACAGGCGCGGATTTTCATCCCGTCGCCATCGAGCTGGCGGCCCTGACCGGGTCCGAGCTGGTCAACGGCTATTCCACCCTGCCCCCCGACGAACGGTTGCTCTGCGTGGTACTCGACGACCCGGGCTCCCTGCTCTGCGGCCTTTATCCTCAGAAGCGCATTCCGGTAATCAACGTCCGGCCGGGCCGCTACAACGGCCATCTCGCCAGCTTCATCACCGATGCCACCTATGTCTCCGGAGTGACCCTCTCCGAAATCGCCCGGGCGGACATACACACCGTGCCCGATCCGGTCTCATCGCCCATACGGGAGTCCAGGCCAGTGATCCGCCATTCGCCACCCGCGCCACGCGGGATTAAGTGCCTTGCCGCCGGGGAGGTTCGTCTGGCCCTGTGGGTGGGGGAAGTGCTCCCCCTGTTACGCGATGCAGCCCGGGAGGCCATTCAGGTATCACTGCGCGACATCCTGCCCTTTATGGCCCTGATCGCTCTGCTGATGGCCCTCGCCGAAAACTCAACCCTGGGAGCCGCCATGGAACACCTGCTGACCCCGCTCGTGGGCTCGGTCTGGGGGCTCCTGCTGCTCTCGGTCATCTACAGCTTCCCGTTCCTGTCCCCGCTGCTCGGGCCGGGGGCGGCCTTCTCGCAGATGGCTGGAGTGATTATCGGGACGCAGATCGGGGCCGGGACCCTGCCTCCCGCCCTGGCTCTACCCGCCCTGTTCGCCATCAACGTGCAGGTCGGATGCGATTTCATTCCCGTGGGGCTGGCTATTCAGGGAGCCAGCCGGGCCACTATCGCCGCCGGAGTACCGGCTTTTTTACTCTCCCGCCAGTTGACGGGACCGCTGGCCGTCATCATCGGCTGGCTCTGCGCCACCGGACTGTTTACCTGACGCACGGCTGATGAAAGGGCCGGTACGCGGATAGCCGACAACGGGGGATAACGCACCGGGCCGAAAGGATAACAGTGAACGGCTCATCACACCCTTACCGGGTGGGGATAACTGTTGCCTGAAATTAAGCAGGACCATCGCATGAGGAGGTATAAGAACCCACACATAACCTGACTGACAGTACTACCCGATTTCGTCTCTGGCCTTTATTTCGTATACGGGCAACGGCTTCGCTCACGCGTTATTCAGGCAGGACACCAAAACTAACGCATTAACGGATAGAAAAGGATGCCCTGGAAATGAAAATTAATAATCTACGATGGTACATTATTGTCCTGGTTATGATGGGTACCATCACTAACTACCTGTCCCGTAATACCCTCGGTATCGCTGCTCCGACCATGCTGAAGGACATCGGCTTCACCGAACAGCAGTACGCCTGGATCACCGCCGCCTTTAATCTTGCCTACCCGGTGGGCGGGGTCTGTGCCGGCTATATCATGGACCGGTTCGGCGTACGCTGGGTCTTCGCCATGATGGCCATCCTCTGGTCCGTCTTTAACGCGCTGACCGGTTTCTTCAGCTCCTG
>NZ_JBEFLV010000028.1:0-50308 GCF_040149365.1 Kluyvera huaxiensis | reverse complement strand
AAGAAATTCGGTGGAGCGGTAGTTCAGTCGGTTAGAATACCTGCCTGTCACGCAGGGGGTCGCGGGTTCGAGTCCCGTCCGTTCCGCCACTTATTAAGAGCCCTGAGCATCTGCTCAGGGCTTTTTTGTATGTGTTATTTAATTGTTGCTGATTTAGCAAAAATCCTCTGCATTTAACGATCTTTTTCCCAATCCTCGCCTTCGTCATAATGGTTTTTAGTTAACCTATACTGATAAATAAAGAGGAAAATCATGACAATCCCTGCATTTGGCCTTGGTACTTTTCGCCTGAAAGATGATGTTGTTATCGCTTCTGTCAAAACGGCGCTGGAACTGGGCTATCGCACCATCGATACCGCACAAATTTATGATAATGAAGCGGCTGTTGGTCAAGCCGTTGCTGAAAGCGGCATCGCACGTGATGAATTGTTTATCACGACGAAAATCTGGATTGAAAACTTGAGCAAAGACAAGCTGATCCCAAGCCTAAAAGAAAGTCTGCAGAAGTTGCGTACCGACTACGTTGACCTGACGCTGGTTCACTGGCCATCGCCAAATGATGCGATTGCGGTAGAAGAGTTTATGTCTGCGTTGCTGGAAGCGAAAAAACAGGGGCTGACCCGCCAGATTGGGATTTCGAACTTTACGATCCCGCTGATGGAACGTGCTATAGCCGCGGTTGGCGCAGAGAATATTGCAACCAACCAAATTGAGCTGTCACCTTACCTGCAGAATCGCAAGGTTGTTGATTGGGCAACAGAGCACGGTATTCACATCACATCGTATATGACTTTAGCTTATGGCAAGGCATTGAAAGATGAAGTGATTGGCCGTATTGCCGCGAAGCATAATGCGACGGCAGCACAGGTGATTCTGTCCTGGGCGATAGGGGAAGGTTATGCCGTGATCCCGTCATCTACCAAGCGCGAAAACCTGGCAAGCAATCTGCTGGCGCTGGATCTGCATCTGGATGCGGAAGATAAAAAAGCCATCGCCGCGCTGGATTGCAACGACCGGCTGGTGAGCCCGGAAAGTCTGGCACCAGAGTGGGATTAATCGATCCCTGGTCCTGATTGTACAAACCAGACTGAAGGAGGCATGGCGCCTCCTTCATGCATTCTCCGCTAGTGAGTTTCCTTCACGTATTCGCTCAGAAAATCGATAAACGCCCTGATTCGCGTACTCACCGCCCGATCGCTGTAATAGACCGCGCTAAACGGCATTTCTACGGGCATCCGTTTATCCGCCAACAGCTCAACAAACTCCCCTCTGGCAATCTCCTTATCCACCATATAATCCGACAGACAGGCGATTCCGTTGCCGCTTAGACACAGCTGTTTAAGCGTTTCACCGCTGTTTGAGGAGATACTACTGCTGATTTCCATGAACTGCCCATCGCAGCAGTATACGGGCCAGGTATTCAGTGACGATGGCTCGGTAAATCCAAGGCACTGATGATCTTTAAGATCGATCGCATTTTCCGGCATTCCGTAGCGGGCGACATAGTCCGGTGAGGCAATGATCTTGCGATAGCTGGTGAACAGCGGGCGCGCCCGCAGGCTTGAATCCGTCAGTGTCCCTGCACGTATTGCGACATCAACTTTACGCTCGATCAGATTGATAAACGTCTCTGACGATACCAAAGAAAGCGTCATTTCAGGGTAACGTTCGCGAAATGGCTTAACCAGCGGCATCAGAAAATGCAGCATAACGGGCGTTGCCGCATCCACCCGCAGCAGGCCGCGCGGCGTATTACGGGTGTCCAGGAGCTCATTTTCCGCAGCGGCCATCTCTTGCAATACCACCTGCATGCGACGGAAATAGCGCTCTCCTTCTTCGGTGAGGCTCAGCTGACGGGTCGTACGGTTAAGCAAGCTGACGCCCAGCTTCGACTCTAGCTTCTTTACCGCCCGGCTCACCGCCGAGTTGGCGAGTTCAAGCTGTTCCGCTGCTCGGCTAAAACTGCCGCTTTCAACGACCGCGACAAAAATGGCGATTTCTTCTGAAGTAGCTCTCATTATTGCACCTGAAGCAAAATTATATTGAGATTTTGAATATTTTTGTTATTTAAACACCCGGGCATACTACGTGTCATCTTAATACTGATGATGTGGAGTAAATTATGCCGCTGGCGCTACTTGCCTTAACGATCAGTGCCTTTGCCATTGGCACAACCGAGTTTGTTATTGTTGGCCTGGTACCGACAATTGCTGAACAGTTATCTATCTCTTTGCCCTCTGCGGGGCTGTTAGTCTCTATCTACGCGCTTGGCGTGGCTATCGGTGCGCCGGTCTTAACCGCGCTGACGGGGAAGCTACCGCGTAAACAACTGCTACTGGCGCTGATGGTGCTATTTACCATCGGCAATTTGCTGGCCTGGCAGGCGCCGGGTTACATCACCTTAGTGATTGCTCGCTTACTGACTGGTCTGGCCCACGGGGTTTTCTTCTCTATTGGATCGACGATTGCGACCAGTCTGGTACCGAAAGAAAAAGCCGCTTCGGCAATTGCCATCATGTTTGGCGGCCTGACCGTGGCATTGGTTACTGGCGTACCGCTGGGGACGTTTATCGGTCAACACTTCGGCTGGCGTGAAACCTTCCTTGCGGTCTCGATGCTGGGTGTGATTGCACTGATTGCCAGTGCGATACTGATACCACGTAATATCCCCGGCCGTGCGCCAGCGAGTTTATCGGACCAGCTAAAAGTACTGACTCACCCGCGCCTGCTGATGATCTACGCGATCACTGCCCTTGGCTACGGCGGTGTGTTCACTGCTTTCACTTTCCTGGCACCCATGATGCAAAATTTAGCCGGTTTTACGCCAAATGCGGTCAGCTGGATCCTGTTGGGATATGGTGTCGCGGTGGCCATCGGTAATATCTGGGGGGGAAAACTGGCTGACAAACACGGCGCAGTGCCTGCGCTGAAGTTTATCTTCGCCGCACTGGCCGCCTTGTTACTGGTATTCCAGTTCACCGCATCGATTCAGTATGCCGCACTGGCTACCATTCTGGTGATGGGTGTCTTCGCCTTTGGTAATGTGCCAGGTTTGCAGGTTTACGTTGTGCAGAAGGCCGAACAATATACGCCAGCGGCCGTAGATGTTGCTTCGGGGCTGAATATCGCTGCTTTTAACGTTGGTATCGCGCTAGGTTCGGTCATCGGTGGTCAAACGGTTGAACACTATGGGTTAGCACAAACCCCGTGGATTGGTGCGCTGATTGTTGTTGGCGCTCTGTTGCTGACTGGTCTGAGTGGACGTCTGGATAAGACAGCCCGCGTCGCGTTAAGCTAAGGCGAGAAAGGTAAGCTCGGACTTACAAAAGTTCGGCCGGCTTTATCGCAAATAGCGTTGAAACCGTGGGCAAAAGCCCCTATAACTGAAGGACCTTCCTGGAAGCAGGAGGGTTCTTTCGTTATTGAGGTTATAAAAGAAAGTGCGAAAAAATACCTACGCTATGCGCTACATTGCCGGACAACCTGCGGAGCGGATTCTGCCGCCACCAGGCGCATATACCAGCATTAGCCAGGCGCTATCGATGGGTAGGCCGTTAAGCACGGAAGAGAATATTCGAATCCTGGTGTGGAATATCTTTAAGCAGAAGCGCGCTGAATGGCTTTCAGTGCTGAATAAGTTTGGTAAAGATGCTCACCTGGTGCTGCTTCAGGAAGCGCAAACCACACCCGAATTAGTTAAGTTTGCGACCACTAACTATCTGGCCGCAGATCAGGTGCCGGCCTTTGCCTTACCACACCATCCATCCGGCGTCATGACCTTGTCCGCCGCGCAGCCTGTATACTGCTGCCCACTGCGTGAACGTGAACCTATTCTCAGACTCGCGAAATCCGCGTTAGTGACCGTTTACCCACTTCCAGACGCGCGGCTGCTGATGGTGGTGAACATCCATGCGGTTAATTTTAGCCTGGGCGTCGACGTTTACAGCAAACAGCTTATTCCGATCGGTGAGCAGATGGCACTGCATAACGGCCCGGTCATTATGGCCGGCGATTTCAACGCCTGGAGCCGACCGCGAATGAATGCGCTTTATCGTTTCGCGCGTGAGATGTCGCTGCGGCCGGTTTGTTTTGACGACGATCAGCGCCGTCGCGCATTTGGCCGACCGCTCGATTTTGTTTTCTATCGTGGACTTAATGTCAGCCAGGCATCGGTGCTGGTGACTCGCGCGTCGGATCATAATCCGTTGATTGTGGAGTTTAGTCCGGGGAAATAAACCGAAATGAGCGCAATAAAAAAGGCACCGGGGGAATCGGTGCCTTTTTTTATGGATTGCCTGTCAGGAGTCAGGACGATCGCTGTTTTTCACAAACAGCGTGAGCTGATCGCCCGGCTGCAGGTTGCCGGTACCGCCATTCCAGCGCATCACATCTTTGATGTTAACGCCGTGGCGCTTAGCAATGCTCGACAGTGAGTCGCCCTTACGTACCCGGTACGTAATGCTGCTGTTATCGGCAAGACGCGCAGCGCTGCTGCCCGCACCAACCGTTAAGCTCTGACCCACTTTCAGATTGTTACCGCGCAGGCTATTCCACTGCTGCAGGTCTTTCGCCTTCACGCCTAAACGTGATGCGATACCGGACAGCGTATCACCCGAACGGACCGTATAGCTGCGGCTGGTCAACGGCGTGTTGTCGGCAACCAGCGTTGGCTGGAGGTCGGCAATCTCTCCGGAGGCCAGGGACTCACGCAGCTGATCTGCATGCTTCTTTGGCACCATCACGTACTTCGGGCCTGTGGCACCGAGCGTTGAGCCTTTGACGCCAGCATTGAAGGTCTTCAGCTTGTTGACCGGCATTCCTGCCATATCTGCCAACTGAGAGATCTCCACCGGGCTGTCGAGACGAACGCGCGCCAGAGCTCGGCTTTCATCCGCACTTGGCAGACGAACACCATAGCGTTTGCTGTTTTTGAGAATATCACTCAATGCCAGCATTTTAGGCACGTACAGCTTGGTTTCCTGAGGCAACGGCAGTGACCAGAAGTCGGTGGGCTTGCCACGGGCTTTGTTCACTTTCATCGCTTTCATTACACGGCCTTCGCCGCTGTTATACGCTGCTACCGTCAACAACCAGTCGCCATCGAACATTTTGTTCAGGCGCTGCATCATATCCAGTGCCGCCGTTGTGGAAGCAACAAGGTCACGGCGTGCATCATAACTGCGGGTCTGTTTCAGACCGTAATTTCGCCCGGTGCTCGGAATGATCTGCCAAATGCCTGCGGCATTGGCTCCAGACGTTGCATGCGGGTCAAAAGCGCTCTCCACTATGGGTAGTAATACCAGTTCCATCGGCATGTTACGTTTCTTAACTTGCCCGGCTATCCAGTACATATACGGCTCTGCCCGTAAAGTTACATCGTGGAGATAGCTCTTATTTTTCAAATACTTCTGTTTTTGTTCGCGAACCCGGTCATTATCCGGGATTCCCATCTTTAGCTCGTCGCCAATATAAGCCCACAAGTCCTGATTCTGCGTGTCGAATGTCCCATTGTCCATCCAACTCACCTGACTTGCGAACTTACTTGCTTCCCCTTGACTAGCCGCAGAAAGGCTCTGTGCGTGCTGTTGGACGTTGCCATGCTGTGATGCCTGGCACCCCACGAGCAGGACAGAGGCGAGTAATATCGCTTTTGCCTTCATGTGTGTGTCAATAGTTGCTTAAAAGACGAGCGATCATAACGGCGAACTTTCGAAAACGCAACCCGGAAGTGTCAGAAGTTATCTTTCTTTGACCGTAACCATGCAAAACGCTGCTCAGATTGTAGCATCTTTGTTTCTTTCTCAATTTCATTAATTAAATCAATGTCATCCGTTCTTAAAAAGAGATTAATCCGACGCTCATTTTTCAGAGTTGTGGGGAGTGTTATTTGGTTTTTTGCTCGTAACTCCTTAACTTCTCGGTAATATTCGTTAATGAACAAATCATGCGGTAAAACGCTCAGTGCAAATTTCATATTGGAGAGCGTGTATTCATGGGCACAACAAATAAGTGTCTCTTCCGGGAGAGTGTTAATTTTCTGCAACGAGTGATACATCTGCGCCGCAGTGCCTTCGAATAACCGTCCGCAGCCCCCGGAAAACAAGGTGTCGCCACAGAAAAGATACGGTGCGCTATAGAAACAGACATGTCCTGAAGTGTGTCCCGGCGTGGCGAAAACATGAAACTCATGATCGAGAATGTGAATTCGATCGCCATCGACAACTTTTTTTGTTGCGCCTTTGTTAATTGTTTCTTCCGGGCCGTAAACCACAAGATTCGGAAATTGCTTACATAGATCCGCTACACCACCGACATGATCGTTATGATGATGGGTTAAAAGAATCGCTTCGGGTTGCCAGCACTTTTCTTCGATAGCTTTTAGCACTGGCGCGGCTTCGCCGGGATCGACGATCAGACAACGACAGGATTCATCATTAAGAACCCAGATGTAGTTGTCCTGAAATGCTGGAATACTGTTAAGATTCATTCGTTACCTCTTACGCGTAGGGAAGGTTGTGATGAAACCGGCAAGGATACCTCAAACAGTCTCGGCGCCTGTCTCGTGGGCGCAAATGCCCTGGGGTGAATATTATCGTGAGGCTATCGATCGTCAACTGAAACCCTGGCTGGGGAAACTGTACGGTTTCCACCTGCTCAAGGTGGGGAATCTGAGCGCAGAGATCAACACTGAAGCTTGCGCTATCTCCCATCAGGTGAACATTTCTCTGGAGGGCAGCCCCATTCAGGTGATGGCCGACCCGCTGCATCTGCCGTTTGCCGAAAAGTCGGTTGATGCCTGTCTACTCTCCCATACGCTTCCCTGGTGTAGCGATCCTCACCGTCTATTGCGTGAGGCGGATCGTGTCTTAATCGATGACGGCTGGTTGATTATCAGCAGCTTCAACCCGGTGAGCTTGATGGGATTACGCAAGCTGGTGCCGGTGCTGCGTAAATCGGTCCCATACAACAGTCGGATGTTTACTCTGACGCGCCAGCTCGACTGGCTGGCGCTGTTGAATTTCGAAGTGCTGCACCAAAGTCGATTCCAGGTGTTGCCGTGGGCGAAACAGGGCGGGGCGCTGCTGGGCACGCATTTGCCCGCGTTGGGCTGCTTACAGCTGATTGTCGCGCGTAAGCGGACTATTCCACTTACGCTTAATCCGATGCGGCAGAATAAAGCCAAAAGCCGTATTCAGCAGGCCGTTGGGGCGACGCGACAGTACCGCAAGCCGGACGCTTAAGCGTCCGGTTGGTATCCGGTATCGTCATGGGTCGGTGAATTGGCAGCGGTCCGCGCCAGTTCGTCGCAGCGTTCGTTTTCCGGATGCCCGGCGTGGCCTTTGACCCACTCCCAGCGAATCTCATGTTTGCCGAGGGCTGCATCCAGTCGCTTCCACAGATCGACGTTTTTGACCGGTTTTTTATCCGCCGTTTTCCAGCCGCGCTTTTTCCAATTATGGATCCATTGGGTGATCCCCTGGCGAACATACTGGCTGTCGGTACTCAACACCACGGTACAGGGTTCTTTAAGTGCTTCGAGCGCGACGATTGCCGCCATCATTTCCATCCGGTTGTTGGTGGTCAGACGATAGCCTTCGCTGAAGGTTTTTTCCCGCTGCTGATAGCGTAAAATAGCACCATAACCACCCGGACCGGGATTGCCGAGGCAAGAGCCATCGGTGAAAATTTCTACCTGTTTAAGCATCTCTGGTAGACTTCCTGTATCTGCAATTGAAAGTAAAACGGCAAGTCTGACATAAATGACTGATATGAGCACTGCAATTACACGACAGATCGTTCTGGATACCGAAACCACCGGTATGAACCAGATCGGTGCCCACTATGAAGGCCACAAGATCATCGAGATCGGTGCCGTCGAGGTGATAAACCGTCGTTTGACCGGTAATAACTTCCACGTTTACCTCAAACCAGACAGGCTGGTGGACCCTGAAGCCTTCGGCGTTCACGGTATTGCCGATGAGTTTTTGCTGGATAAACCGACCTTTGCCGACGTAGCCGACGAGTTTATGGACTACATCCGCGGCGCGGAGCTGGTCATCCATAACGCATCGTTCGATATCGGCTTCATGGACTATGAGTTTAGTAAGCTCAACCGCGGTATTCCAAAAACCGATACCTTCTGTAAGGTTACCGATAGCCTGGCGCTGGCGCGGCGGATGTTCCCCGGCAAGCGTAATAGCCTCGATGCGTTATGCTCGCGTTATGAAATAGACAACACTAAGCGTACGCTGCACGGCGCACTGCTCGATGCCCAGATACTGGCAGACGTCTACCTGACGATGACCGGTGGGCAAACGTCGATTAAATTTGCGATGGAAGGTGAGGGGCAGCAGCTGGCAGGGAATACCGGTATTCAGCGTATTGCGCGGGCTGAGGGTAAGTTACGTGTGGTTTACGCCACCGATGAGGAACTGGTGAGCCATGAATCGCGCCTCGACCTGGTGCAGAAAAAGGGCGGTAGCTGCCTCTGGCGGGGATAAATCGTCTATTTTCGCCGTGAAAATGAGCGTATGGGCGATTTTTGCAGCAAACAATTCAAAAGTAGAGAAAAAGCGTTGACGGTTTTCCAGGGAAACCGTAATATTCGCCTCGTTCCGAAGGGAACGTTGTGGAGCGGTAGTTCAGTCGGTTAGAATACCTGCCTGTCACGCAGGGGGTCGCGGGTTCGAGTCCCGTCCGTTCCGCCACATTCAGAAAGCCTGAATCAGAAATGATTCAGGCTTTCGTCGTTTTACGGCTTATCTCATCTACGGCCTTAACTGCTTCCGAATGTGATGCTGCAATACTGCCAGCATGCAGGCGCCGGACAGACCAATCATCAGCGCACCGTTTACCGCCTCCAGCGGGCCGAGTAGCTTCCATTGCGGGCTCATCACAATATCGCCATAACCAAGCGTGGCAAAGTTCACCCCCGAGTGATAGACCGCCTCCAGTAGCGTGGTGAACTCGCCCAGCCACAAAAACAACGCGCCCCACAATAAAATTTGCAGCAGATTGCCGAGCAGAACGATGGTAATGATGCCAAACAGCGCCATGACGCCGGCTAAGGCTCCTTCTTTGTCATGAAAGCGTTTGATATAAAAGCGAATACACCAGACGGAAACCAGCGATTGCAGCAACATATTGCACAGAATCACCGGCATTCCCATGAGTAAAGGCAGTAGCATTGTTTTATTCTCCGAAAAGAGTTGGCTGGCTGCCCGTGCGCCAGCGCTCAAGCAGCGCCACGCAGGCCCAGGCGTAAAGGGCAATAGCGATGTATAACGCGCAGCGCATGGCGGATGCCATCCATACATCCTTACCTGACGCGCTATCCTGAATGGCCGGGCCGAAGAGGATCAGGCAAGTTATCCAGGCGTTGCTCCAGAATGAGGGCGTAAAGCGGCTGGTGGCGAGTCGGATCATCCGTCTGGCTACCCATAGACTTAGTAGCCCCAGCCAGAGCACCAGCATGAGTAGTGAAGGCCAGACGCTTAAGCCAAACCACATTCCCGCAGCCAGCAGAGCACCTATTAACGTTGAGAAAACCAGTTCGCGCCCGGACGCTTTCGCCGTCAGGGTATTGGCCTGCTGCGCCAGCATGACGGTTTTCATCACCGCAGGGATATAAAACGCTGGGTGGCTTAGTGCCAGCAGCCACACCGGCAGCACAATTGCAACGGCCCGCAGCGCCAGCGTATGGGATGTATGAGACGGTAGTGTCGTGCTGAGCGACGTCGGAGAGGCGGGAAAAAGCGCCAGCATCAGGTGATTCACCAGCGTGCCGAGAATAATGCCTAGCCCCATCATTTGCGCAATGCCGATAGCCAGCGACTGCTCAATCAGACCGGCGACGGGGATAATCGTGAGGGAGGCAATCAGAAGAGTAGCCTGAGGGCCTTTCCCCGCAAGCCCTATCAGCATTAACCGGTACAGCAGCAGCGCGGTGAGCAGCATCGCCGCTAACGGATAATGCGTCAGCAGCGGCACCATCAGTACCCCGCCTGTCATCATCACCGTCAGTATCAAGCCAACGATAGCCCCTTTTTGGATAGGCAGCGGTTTACCCTGACACAACACTATCCACGCCATAATGCAGCCGAGATGCGGCATGGGTAGCGCAATGCCGTAGCAGACCAGCGAGGCTAGCACGATCCCAAACCCTATCCTCAGCACGGCACGGTCGGCGTTATGCATCATGAACCTCAATAAAGATACGAGAAGAGGCTCATCAGGCGGATATACAGGCTGCCTAAGACATTCAGCAGGCTACTGCCGCTGGCGTAAACCAGCACATCGGCCTGGCCACCAACCCGCAGGCTATTCGGCGGTGGCGGGCTGTCTTTGCTGAAAGCAATCTTGACCGGAAAGCGCTGCGCCTGACGCAGCCAATCGCGGTTGTTGTCGACGCTGGGCAGTGCGCCTGCAGGTTGTGCCGGGGCTGCATTGATACCGTAGCCGATACTGCGAACCTCGCCTTTGAAGATATGTCCTGGCATGCTGTCGAGTAAAATGGCCACTTCATCGCCGGGCTGCACGTGACCGAGGTTGTTTTCCGTCATATCGGCGCTGATCCAGACATCGTTTATCGCAACCAGCGTCATTACGGGAGAACTCGCTGCAACAAATTTTCCAATTTCGGCCCGCAGATCGGTAATCAGACCACGGTTGCTGGCGACAATACGGGCATTCTTTCTGTCCAGTTCGGCTTTGTTGATAGCGGCGCGGGCGCTGAGCAGCTGCGAGTTGTTATCGCCGATCTCTCCGGCCGCTTCGGTTGCCCGTCGAACATCAGCGGCTGCCGCCGCCATTTGGCTACGCGCTGTTTCGCGACCGGCCTGGGCAATTTCAAGACGACGAACGGAGATAGTGCCGGGATCTTCCCGATACAGTCTCTCCTGGCGTTCGGCGTCTTTCGCCGCATTTTCATAAGCGGCCACCGAGGCCTGATAACCCGCTTTGGCGGCGGCGATAGTTTCACCGTTGGCTTTGACTGAACTTAATACCGTCTGGTAATCAGCGCGAGCCCGCGCCAGCGCCAGATCGTAAGGTTCAGGATCGAGATCGAAAAGCGGATCGCCAATAGCCACGCGCTGATTATCCCGAACATGAACCTGCTGGATCTGCCCGCTGATCTCGGCGGCGATGGGCACAATAAACGCCTGTACCCTGGCCTGCGAGGTATAAGGGGTAAAACGGTCGGCGAATAAATACCCGACGAGCAGAATCAGGATCAGTACTGCCATAACCGCAGTTCCACGACGGCTGGCTTGTCCGGGCGAAGGTGAGGGGGTCGTCATGGCGCGTAACCTTTCTGGATTTCGGTGGCGGAAGGGAGAGGGGTATCCAGCAGTGGAACCCAATCGTCGCGTTGGCGCAGATGTGCATCGGTTTCGCGGTCAACCAGCGGACGCTGACGACCGGGCTCCCAGCCGCCGCCCAGTGCTTTGTACAGGGTAATGAGGTCGCGCATCATCGCTCCTTGAGTGTTAACCAGTCTTTCCTGCTGGTTAAACAGCGCACGCTGCGAATCCAGAACGCGTTGAAAATCAGCCATGCCTTCGCGATATTGCGTATTGGCTATCTCCAGCGAGCGGCTCGCCGCTTTGCCGGTGTCGATAAGTAGGGTAATTTCTTCTTTGTCATTGGCATAAGCGATGGCGGAATCATCAACTTCGCGTGCGGCCTGGAATACGGTGTCGCGATAGCGTTCATGCAGCTGGAGAAAACGTGCGTCCTGAACCAGGACCTGGTTGCCAAGCCGTCCCTGATCCAATAGGTTCCAGCTAAATGTCGGCCCTGCTACCCACGACAGCGTACTACCACTGTTTCCGGTCTGAGCGCCGATCCCGACGCTACCTATCAGCGAAATGGACGGGTAAAGCTCGCTTTCCGCAACGCCAATCAGCGCTGACTGCGCGGCTAGCTGTCGTTCGGCGGTTCTGACGTCAGGACGACGGCGAAGCAGGTCTGCCGGTAGTTCAGTCACTAATGATAAATCTCCGCGAGGGATCACCCCGGTGTCTCCGGACATTTCTGGCAATGCCCCCGGTTTTCTGGCGAGCAAAACGCTTAAGGCGTTCTGACTCTGACGCAGGCTGGTTTCTAACTGCGGCAACGTAGAGAGTGTTGAAAGGTATTGGGTTTTCGCCTGTTGTACATCAAGCTCAGCGCTGTTTCCGCTCTGGAATAAGCGCTCGGTAATCTGCAGACTGCGTTTCTGAATGGCGGCGTTATTGCGGGTGATTGTCAACCGGGCTTCTAGCGTGCGGATATTGACGTACAGCAGCGCGACCTGGGCGGCCATCAACACCTGGATGTCGTCATACTGCGCCAGCACGGCGAAATAACTGGCGTCCGCTGATTCGACGCCGCGCTGAAATTTACCCCAGAAATCAATTTCCCAGCCAAGATTAAAACCCGCGCTGTAGCGGGTTGCCGAACTGCTACGGCCGTCATTAACCTGGCCTGAACGTACGACTTCACCGCTGCCAATAGTCGCCTGCGGTCCAAGCAGACTCTCCGCAATCCCAAGCTGGGCGCGGGATTCCAGCAGGCGTAGCCCGGCTATTTTTACATCCGGATTTTTCCGCAGCGCCTCATTAACCAGCATTGTCAGAGTGGGGTCGTGAAGCTGAGTCCACCATTGCGCGTAGGATGGCTGGGCCGAGCGAGATACGGCCTTCTGCGTAGCCGGTTGCCATTGCGCAAGTTCGGGCGTTTTTGGCGGAATATAATCCGGACCCAGCTTTGTACAAGCAGTCAGTACCAGGCTAGCGCCTCCCGCGAGCAGGAGACGCCACAGACTGCCGTCATTGAACATCGCTATCGCTCGGCGCATTAGCCAGGCCATCATTCACCCAGGCCATAAAGATGCGATAGCCGATGGAGAGCAGCGTCGCGCCGATAAACATGCCCAGAATACCGTTGGCCGCCATTCCGCCCAGTGCACCCAATAAAACCACCGGCATAGGGGCATCCACGCCACGACCCAGCATTAGCGGTTTAAGGACGTTATCGGCCATCCCGGCAATCAGCAACAGCACGGTAAAGAGAATATTCAGCCCCATTCCGTGTAAGTCCATACCCCACATAAGAGCGATCGCCGGTGCAGTAACCAAAATCACCGGGATCTGCGCGATCCCCAGAATCAGCGCCAGAATAAAGAAGACGCCTACCGCCGGGATACCGGCCACTACCATGATCACCCCAGCCAGCAGCGCCTGGATCAGCGCGACACCAATTACGCCTAACGCCACGGCGCGAATCGTACTGGTGCAGAGTTTTGCCAGGGCAATGCCTTTGCGCTCATCGGTAATGCGCATCGCAATACGCCTGGCGCTGTTTGCACCAGCCACGCCCCAGGCCATGATGATGCCGGCCACGATGAATGAGAAAACAAAACCCAATAACCCGCCGCCCATGCTGGCGAGAAAACCGAGTATTTGTTTGGCAATATCACCCAACTGGGTGCGATAAGTGCTGATAAATCCGGGGAGATCTACCGAGATTTTGAGCCATAGCGCGTACAGTTTCTCCCCGACGAGCGGGAGGGTGGCGATATTATCGGGAGGAGGGGGGATGACCAGATTATCATGACCAAATTTGCTGAGCAGGCCGCTGATGCTGTCACCCAGTGAGCTCACCATCATGACCGTCGGGGTGACGATAAGCAGAATTCCCAGCAATACCAACAGAGTAGACGCCCAGCCCTGCTTGTCGCCAAAACGAGCAGCGAAGCGTTGATGGAGAGGATAGAGCGTAACCGCCAGAATTATCGCCCACAGCATCATGTTCAGAAAGGGAGAGAAAACGGTAAAACAAAAAGAGGCTAATGCCAGAATAAGTCCAAACTTGATGAACATATCCATAAATCGGGCAACCAGCCTTTTTTCAACAATAATGAGATTATTATTTTCCATGAGCGTTGTTCCAGTTGATATTGCAAACACAACCATCCCGACCTGATGTTAAAAGCAAGCCAATAGAAAAAAGTCATCGTTGGATCTTATTAACTGCAACCGCTTATTGGTGTTGAATTTTATCCACTTTATGAGTGTAGAACAGAAAGCAGGCGTAATAAGTAAATATTAAAAGGCGGCAACACTCGTTTAATAAGCAAAATGATTAGCCTGGAAATAAATATCGAATCTCATTGAAATATAATGAGTAATAACGATGGGGTTTCTGGCCTGATTGAACATCAGGCCAGAACACGCGGAGATTAACCAAGTGCGAAAGGATCGGCATCCTGCCATGCGGGGAATTTCTCCCGATATTCTTGTAGTGCGGACAATGACAGTTCACCGTCAATACGCGTCGCCTGGTGCGCTTCGGCGGTCGCCAGGATCTCGCCTTGCGGAGAAATAATCCGGCTGTCGCCACGATAGTGATGACCATTACCGTCAGTGCCAACGCGGTTGCATCCGACAACGTAGGCCTGGTTTTCAATGGCACGTGCAGTCAACAGCGCCTGCCAGTGCAGCGAGCGCGGAGCAGGCCAGTTGGCGACGTACAGCGCCAGATCGTAGTCGTTGCGATTACGCGACCATACCGGGAAGCGCAGGTCATAGCACACCAGCGGCAGGATACGCCAGCCGCGCCAGGTCAGCACAATGCGCTTGTCGCCGGCCAGATAATGGTGGTGTTCGTCAGCCATGCGGAACAGATGGCGCTTATCATAGACATGCACGTGGCCTTCCGGTTCGACCAGCAGGAAACGGTTTACCGCCCCGCGTCCGGTGTGTAGCGCCGCGCTGCCGGCAATGAGGGCATTAGTCCGCAGCGCCTGCGTGCGCATCCAGGCAATCACGTCCTCTTCCGCCATCGACTGCTCGGCGGCTTCCATCGCAAAACCGGTGGTAAACATTTCCGGCAGGACAATCACATCACGCCCGACAATCTCTTCCATCAGGCGGCCAAAATGGCGCAGGTTGGCAGGGCCATCCATCCACACCAGCGGTTGCTGCAAAAGGGTAATTTTCAAACCAGGCACAGTGATTCGCTCCTTATGGCAGGGCATTAATCTAACTGTAACACCTTATCAGGAGGTGATAGTGCTGAGGACTGTTTGGATAAAAAAAAGCGGAGCCAGGCTCCGCTTTGAGGATAACGAGAAGATAACGTTACGCGGCTTCAACCTTGCGTACGTTGTCCGGCAGCTTTACCGGCTTGGTCGCCAGTTCGTCAGGAGCAAAGTCGTCAACGTTAATGCTGCGCAGACGGCTCTCTTCAGCTTTGATGAGAATGGCGGCCTCTGCCTGGTCAATCAACCCTTTTGCCAGCGCGTTATGCGCCAGTTCATCCAGGCGAGTGAATGGCAGGTTTTTGCCAATCTCTTTACAGATACGCTGGTGGATTGGGTCAGCGGCCATTACGTCAACCAGCGCTTCTTCCAGCAGCCCCACCGGGTTGTACTGGCTCGGTGTCAGGTACTGGCCGCGGCCAATACGGGAACGAGTCTCGCTTGGCGTTTGCAGAATTTTCGCTACGGCGTGATCCAGTTTATCGGACGGCGCAGAGTAATGGCGACCGGTCGGGAAGATAACCACGCGCATAACCCCTGCTACGAAGCGGTTCGGGAAGTTTTGCAGCAGATCGTCAATCGCCTGTTCTGCCTGATACAGCGCATCCTGCACGCCCCAGTGAACCAGCGGTAAATCTGCTTCATTACGACCTTCGTCGTCATAGCGTTTCAACACTGAAGACGCAAGATACAGCTGGCTCAACACATCGCCCAGACGCGCGGAGATACGTTCACGGCGTTTCAGGCTACCGCCCAGCACCGCCATCGATACGTCTGACAGCAGAGCCAGGTTGGCGCTCAGACGGTTCAGGTGCTGATAGTAACGCTTAGTGGCATCACGAGTTGGCGTTGGGCTGGTTAAGCCACGGGTGATCCCCAACCAGAAGCTGCGTACTTTGTTGCTACCAACGTGGCCGATGTGTTTAAACAGCAGCTTATCGAAGGCATTCACATCTTTATTCTGCGCTGCCGCCATCTCTTCCAGCACGTATGGATGGCAACGAATCGCCCCCTGACCAAAGATCATCATGCTACGGGTCAGGATGTTGGCCCCTTCCACGGTGATAGCAATCGGCGCGCCCTGATAAGCACGAGCCAGGAAGTTACCTTCACCGAGCATAATGCCTTTGCCGCCAGCGATATCCATGGCATCAACGATGGACTGCTGGCCGCGGTGGGTACAGTGGTACTTCACGATAGCCGACAGCACGGCAGGTTTTTCACCCAGCATAATGCCGTAGGTAATCAGCGTTGCCGCTGCGTCCATCACATAGGCGTTACCGGCGATGCGCGCCAATGGCTCTTCAATACCTTCCATCTTACCGATGGACACTTTGAACTGACGGCGAATGTGTGCGTAGGCACCGGTCGCCAGCGCCACGGATTTCACGCCGCCGGTGGAGTTGGATGGCAGGGTAATACCGCGACCGACGGACAGACATTCAACCAGCATACGCCAGCCCTGACCGGCCATTTTTGGTCCGCCAATGATGTAATCAATTGGCACGAAAATATCCTGACCACGGGTCGGCCCGTTCTGGAACGGAACGTTCAGTGGGAAGTGGCGACGGCCAATTTCCACGCCCGGGGTGTTAGTTGGGATCAGCGCACAGGTGATACCTAGCTCTTCTGCGCCGCCCAGCAGTTTGTCCGGGTCGGACAGTTTAAAGGCCAGACCGAGTACGGTGGCGATAGGCGCAAGGGTAATGTAACGCTTGTTCCAGGTCAGACGCATACCCAGAACCTGCTCACCCTGCCATTCGCCCATGCAGACAACGCCGGTATCTGGAATCGCGCCAGCATCAGAACCCGCTTCCGGGCTGGTCAGGGCGAAGCATGGAATTTCCAGACCACGTGCCAGACGCGGCAGATAATGATCTTTTTGTTCTTCAGTACCGTAGTGCTGCAGCAGTTCGCCCGGGCCTAAAGAGTTTGGTACGCCGACGGTGATAGCCAGAATGCCAGACACGCCGGAGAGTTTTTGCAGAACGCGAGCCTGGGCATAAGCCGAGAACTCCAGGCCGCCGTACTCTTTCTTAATGATCATCGCAAAGAAGCGGTGTTCTTTCAGATAGGCCCACAGTTCTGGCGGCAGATCGGCCATTTCGTGGGTGATCGCAAAGTCATTGGCCATGCGGCAGGCTTCTTCAACCGGGCCGTCAATAAAGGCCTGCTCTTCCGCCGTCAGCTGAGGACGCGGGTAGTTGTGCAGTTTTTTCCAGTCCGGGTTGCCGCGGAACAGATCGACTTCCCACCAGGTAGTACCGGCATCAATTGCTTCTTTTTCAGTACGTGACATCGGCGGCATCACTTTACTGAACATGCGGAACACCGGCGCGGAGATCAGCGACTTACGCATTGGCGTAAAGTTGAACGGCACCAGAATGATGGCCAGCGGCACCAGTAGCCACAGATTCCAAAGGCCGGATGCGCCAAGCGCGGCGGTCCAGGCCAGCAGAATCACGCTGCTGAGCGTTAAACTGACGCGGTGATAGAAGAGTACACCGAGTAAAGCAATGGTTAATACAACACTCAAAATCATCATAGAGAAATGCCCCGTCTTGTAGGAGGTCTGACCACTTGTGATGATATGGTTGTAGTTGATGTGATTTTAATTAGCAATGTGTTTACAAAATAATTACAACCTCGCTCACATTGTTGCCGCTTTTTAGCGCACCAAAAATCCAAACATCCGCTGAATAGAACGGCGCTCGCTTCTCTGCGCTAGCGCTATCCGTTACACTAGCGAGGACAATTTTATTAATGCTGAAGGATTATCCTCATGTACCAGGATCTTATTCGTAACGAACTGAATGAAGCGGCTGATACGCTGGCAAACTTCCTTAAAGACGAAGCCAATATCCACGCCATTCAGCGCGCAGCAGTCCTGCTGGCGGACAGCTTCAAAGCGGGCGGTAAAGTACTCTCCTGCGGTAACGGTGGTTCACACTGTGACGCGATGCACTTCGCGGAAGAACTGACGGGTCGCTATCGTGAAAACCGCCCGGGCTACCCGGCGATTGCGATCTCCGATGTCAGCCATCTCTCCTGCGTGAGTAATGATTTCGGTTATGAATATGTTTTCTCTCGCTACGTTGAATCCGTGGGTCGTGCGGGCGACGTTCTGCTGGGTATCTCCACTTCCGGTAACTCTGCAAACGTCATTAAAGCGATTGAAGCGGCGCGTGCGCAGGGCATGAAAGTGATTACCCTGACCGGTAAAGACGGCGGCAAAATGGCGGGTTCTGCGGATATCGAAATCCGTGTACCGCACTTTGGCTATGCTGACCGCGTGCAGGAAATTCACATTAAAGTTATCCATATCCTGATCATGCTTATCGAAAAAGAGATGGTTAAGGCATAAGTTTCACGGGGCTTCGGCCCCGATTGCTGTGGGGGTGTGATATGTGCGAATTGCTCGGGATGAGCGCCAATGTGCCAACCGATATTTGCTTCAGTTTTACCGGGTTGGTTCAGCGCGGTGGGGGCACTGGGCCGCATAAAGACGGCTGGGGAATTACCTTCTACGAAGGTAAAGGCTGTCGCACCTTTAAAGATCCGCAGCCTAGCTATCAATCACCCATCGCCAAGCTGGTGCAGGACTATCCGATAAAATCCTGCTCGGTGATCGCCCATATCCGTCAGGCCAACCGAGGCATGGTGGCGCTGGAGAATACCCATCCGTTTACCCGCGAGCTGTGGGGACGCAACTGGACCTATGCGCATAACGGCCAGCTCACCGGCTACAAATCGCTGGAGACGGGGCAGTTTCGTCCTGTCGGTGAAACGGACAGCGAGAAAGCCTTCTGCTGGCTGCTGCATAAACTGACGCAGCGCTACCCGCGCACGCCGGGCAATATGCAGGCGGTATTCAAATATATTGCGTCACTGGCCGATGAGTTACGTGAGAAGGGCGTATTCAATATGCTGTTGTCAGACGGTCGCTACGTGATGGCGTTCTGTTCTACAAACCTGTATTGGATAACCCGCCGCGCGCCGTTTGGTGTGGCAACGCTTCTGGATCAGGATGTCGAAATCGATTTTCAGAAGGAAACGACCGCCAACGATGTGGTGACGGTTATTGCCACCCAACCGCTGACGGGGAATGAAACCTGGCACAAGATTATGCCAGGCGAATGGCGTTTATTTTGCCTCGGTGAGCGTATAGTTTGACGCCAGCTGCGGCTGAACCACTTCGTGGCTGAGCGGTTTGCTCACCACATAACGACCATCGACAACCGAAACCATCGGCGGTCGGTGGGTCTGCTGGAAGTAGTCGTAGCCCGGCTTTAATTGCTGCCAGAAATCATGGTAGTAAGAGTATTTGTGACGCTGCATGTTGGCATCTGTCATGCGGAATGGATAGATGCTGACCTGCACGCCAGACTGCCCGAAGACCAGTGCGGCGGTCACAAACTGGAAAATCTCATCAATGCCGGTGTCGGTCATGGCATAACAGCCAATCGATACGCAGGCACCGTGAATCATCAGATACTTCCCTTCATAGCCGTGAGCGCGGTCGTAGGCGTTCGGGAAACCGATATTAATCGCTTTATAGAAGCGGCTATCGGGTTTCAGCTGGCTACGCTGTACCGAGTAAAAGCCTTCCGGGCTTTTGAAGTCGCCCTGGCGCTGTTTTGGCCCCAGACCACCGGAGTAGTTGCAGATTTTATAGCTATCAAGGAGCTGGTAGGTTTCGCCCATTTTGACGAAAAGATCGAGCGTGCGCTCTTCTTTGAAGATCTGGATATAAACCGGAGAGCCCATCATTTGCTGCTTATATTCTTTGCTAACGGGCGTCGTCGGACTATTGCTGCTCATTAACCCAGCAAACGAAACGCACGGCATTAAAAGCATCGCAATAAATAATGCGATTTTGCGCATACTACATGTTCCTTGATAAAAAATAACAACACGCCAGGAGAGGCCATAGAGAGAAAAAGCAGATAAATCTGTTTTTTGTGCGCTCACCTTAGCACCACCGCATTTTTTCGCAAGAGGAGCGGTTGGCGTTTACAATTTCCTATTGCATTCCCGCGAGAACCCGGTGCGTTGTGCTGCGAGCGAGTGCATTTGCTCTCGTCACAAAGTGTGTAGGATAAGTTGATGATTCACCAGCTATCCAGGTCTGAATCAACGGAACTTTGCGTATTAGCTCGCAATTTAATGGGCTGAAAAGCAGAACTACTGCATCGCGGGAGGAGAAAATGGTAAACTTTAGTTACGTAATCATTCGGCCAGATAATGGAATGTTCGGATGATTCACGGAGTAACTCTCAATACAGTGTAAGAAAGGATGCTTCAATCCCTCGTTTTACCCAATCCTGGGATGCCATTGGGTTTCCGGTGTAATTCCTTTCTTTTGTCTCGTTAACCAAAACGCTGGCCTCAACGCTTTGTTGACGTCGTCGTTAACGGATACCTGCGAACAGTATGATTAAAATAACGAAAGGCCTTGATTTGCCTATTGCCGGCCTGCCCGATCAACAACGTATTGATGATGTCATGGTGAGCCGAGTGGCGGTCATGGGTGAAGAATATGTGGGGCTACGCCCTTCCATGGCGGTAAAAGAGGGCGACCGGGTCATTAAAGGGCAACTGCTTTTTGAAGATAAAAAAATTCCCGGCGTGCGCTTTACCTCCCCGGCCTGTGGCACGGTGAGTGCAATACATCGCGGTGAGCGGCGGGTGCTGCAATCGGTAGTGATTGATATCGACGGCGATGAATCCGTGGCGTTTGCACACTATGCTGCCGATGCGCTGGCGACCCTGCCGCGTGATGTGGTGGCCTCGCAGCTGATTGAGTCTGGCCTGTGGACGGCGATGCGTACGCGTCCTTTCAGCAAAACACCGACACCGGGTACGGAGCCTGCGGCGATTTTCGTCACCGCAATGGACACCAATCCGCTGGCAGCCGATCCGCAGCCGATTATCCTTGCTCAGCGTGAAGCCTTTAATGCCGGTTTAACCCTGTTGACGCGCCTGACCGACGGTAAAGTCCACGTCTGCCAGAGCAGCGGTGGCAAGCTGGGCGGTCATCCGCAGGGGCAGGTGACGTTTAACCAATTCACCGGCCCGCACCCGGCTGGATTAGTCGGCACGCATATTCACTTTCTGGAACCGGTCAGTCTGAATAAACAGGTCTGGCACCTCAACTACCAGGATGTTATCGCCATCGGCAAACTGTTCCTCGACGGTGTGTTATGGACTGAACGGGTGATTGCGCTCGGTGGCCCACAGGTGAAACACCCGCGCCTGGTGCGAATCTGTCTGGGCGCAGATCTTAACGCGCTGCTGGTGGACGAACTGCATGAGGGTGAAAATCGCGTACTCTCCGGCTCCGTTCTGAACGGCACTCACGCCATTGGACCGCATGCGTTCCTGGGGCGCTTCCATCTGCAGGTCAGCGTGCTTAAAGAAGGGCGCGAAAAAGAGCTGCTCGGCTGGGTTGCACCGGGCCGGGATAAGTTCTCTATTACGCGCACCACGCTGGGCCATTTCCTGAAGAACAAACTTTTCAACTTCTCGACGGATACCCACGGTGGCGAACGTGCGATGGTGCCGATTGGCAGCTACGAGCGGGTGATGCCGCTGGATATTCTGCCTACCGTACTGCTGCGCGACCTGCTGGCAGGCGACACCGACAGCGCTCAGGCGTTGGGCTGCCTGGAGCTGGACGAAGAAGATTTGGCGCTGTGCACCTACGTCTGTCCAGGAAAATACGAATACGGTCCGGTGTTACGCCGCGTATTAACGCAAATTGAGCAGGAAGGCTAAGTGATGGGCTTAAAACAGCTACTGGAAAAAGTTGAGCCGCACTTTACGCAGGGCGGCAAGCTGGAAAAATACTACCCGCTGTTTGAAGCGACGGCGACGTTGCTCTACACGCCGGGCCATGTGACGAAAGGTGCGGCGCACGTCCGTGACGCTATCGACCTTAAACGCATGATGATCCTCGTCTGGTTCGCCGTGTTCCCGGCGATGTTCTGGGGCATGTATAACGTAGGGCTGCAAACCATTCCTGCGCTGCACAAACTGTACGGCGCGGAACAGCTCCAGCAGGTGATTACAGGCAACTGGCACTATAGTTTGGCGCAGGCGCTGGGCGTGAGTTTTGCTCCTGACGCCGGTTGGATCAGCATGATGATGCTGGGCGCGGTGTTCTTCGTCCCTATCTACGCGACCGTATTCCTGGTCGGTGGCTTCTGGGAAGTCCTGTTTTCCATCGTACGCAAACACGAGATAAACGAAGGCTTCTTTGTCACTTCGATTCTTTTCGCGCTGATTGTCCCTCCGACGATGCCGCTGTGGCAGGCGGCGTTGGGCATCTCCTTCGGCGTGGTGATTGCAAAAGAGATCTTCGGCGGAACCGGGCGCAACTTCCTTAACCCAGCACTGGCGGGGCGTGCGTTCCTGTTCTTCGCCTACCCGGCGCAAATCTCCGGCGATCTGGTCTGGACGGCAGCCGACGGATTCTCCGGCGCGACGCCGCTTTCTCAATGGTCAAGTCATGGCGGCGAGTCGCTGGTGAACGTGGTCTCTGGCCAGCCAATAAGCTGGATGGACGCTTTTATCGGCAATATTCCCGGTTCAATTGGCGAAGTCTCTACCTTGATGATTCTGCTTGGCGGGGCGTTGATTATCTTTGGCCGCGTCGCTTCCTGGCGCATTGTGGCGGGAGTGATGGCAGGCATGATGGTCTGCGCGACGCTCTTCAATCTGATTGGCTCTGATACCAACCCGATGTTCGCTATGCCGTGGTACTGGCATCTGGTGCTGGGTGGTTTTGCTTTCGGCATGATGTTTATGGCCACCGACCCGGTTTCCGCCTCGTTTACGGATAAAGGGAAGTGGTGCTACGGCGCGTTGATTGGCGTGATGTGCGTGCTGATTCGCGTGGTAAACCCAGCCTATCCAGAAGGGATGATGTTGGCGATTCTGTTCGCCAACCTGTTTGCGCCGCTGTTTGATTACCTGGTGGTGCAGGCCAATATTAAGCGGAGGAAGTCGCGTGGCTGAAATCAAAAGTAACGATAGCATCGGCAAAACGCTGCTGGTGGTGCTGGTGCTTTGCCTGGTCTGCTCCATCGTGGTGGCGGGCTCCGCCGTTGGGCTCAAACCCCTCCAGCAGGAACAGCGCGCGCTGGATAAACAGCGCAACATTCTCGCCGTTGCCGGTTTGATGCAAGACAACATGTCTGCCGAAGAGGTTGCGGAAATTTATGCCGCACGCGTGACGCCACGTCTGGTGGATTTAAAAAGCGGCGCGATGCTGGACAGCGACCCGGCGAAATTTAATCAGAGCCTGGCGTTAAAAGATCCTCAACAGAGCGTGGCGCTTGAAGCCAATCAGGATCCTGCGGGTATCAAACGCCGCAGCAACGTGGTGGAAATCTACCTGATCAAAGACGAGCAGCAGAAAACTCAGGAAATCGTTCTGCCGGTATACGGCAACGGCCTGTGGTCGATGATGTACGCCTTTGTGGCGCTGGATACTGACGGCCGTACCATCAAAGGCATTACTTATTACGACCAGGGGGAAACCCCAGGGCTGGGCGGCGAAATCGAAAATCCGAACTGGCGCGCGCAGTTTATCGGTAAACGGGTGGTGGATGACAATGGTCAACCGGCGCTGAGAGTGATGAAAGGCGCGGCACCGCAGGGCGATCTGTACGCAGTGGATGGTTTATCCGGCGCGACGCTGACCGCCAACGGCGTGCAGCACAGTTTCAATTTCTGGATGGGTGAAATGGGCTTTGGCCCGTTCCTGAAGCAGGTGCGTGAAGAAGGGCTGAATCATGGCTGAGCAAGGCGATATGAAAGAGATGAAGCGCGTGCTGGTTGGCCCGCTAATCGCCAACAACCCGATTGCGCTACAGGTGCTCGGCGTCTGTTCGGCGCTGGCGGTCACCACCAAGCTTGAAACGGCCTTCGTGATGACTATCGCGGTTACGCTGGTGACAGCGTTTTCCAGCATGTTTATCTCGATGATACGCCACCACATTCCGAACAGCGTGCGTATTATCGTGCAAATGGCAATCATCGCCTCGCTGGTTATCGTGGTGGATCAGCTGCTGCGGGCGTTCGCCTATGAAACCTCTAAACAGCTGTCGGTGTTCGTTGGGCTTATCATCACCAACTGTATCGTGATGGGGCGCGCGGAAGCGTATGCCATGAAGTCACCGCCGCTGGCGAGCTTTATGGACGGTATCGGCAACGGCCTGGGCTATGGCGCCATTCTGCTGATTGTCGGCTTCCTGCGTGAACTTATCGGCAGCGGAAAACTGTTTGGTATTACAGTGCTGGAGACCGTCAAGAACGGCGGCTGGTATCAGCCAAACGGCCTGTTCCTGCTCGCGCCAAGCGCATTTTTCATTATCGGTTTGCTGATCTGGGCGCTGCGTAGCTGGAAGCCGGAACAGCAGGAAAAGGAGTAACCGATTATGGCTCATTACATTAGCCTGTTTGTTCGCGCGGTGTTTGTTGAAAATATGGCGCTGGCGTTCTTCCTGGGGATGTGTACTTTCCTCGCGGTATCGAAGAAAGTCTCGACCGCTTTTGGCCTTGGCGTGGCGGTAACCGTCGTGCTGGGGCTGGCTGTACCCATTAACAACCTGGTCTATAACCTGGTGCTGCGCGATGGCGCACTGGCGGAAGGCGTTGACCTCAGCTTCCTCAACTTCATCACCTTTATTGGGGTGATTGCGGCGCTGGTGCAAATCCTCGAAATGATCCTCGATAAGTACTTCCCGTCGCTGTATACCGCGCTGGGTATCTTCCTGCCGTTGATTGCCGTGAACTGTGCCATCTTCGGCGGCGTTTCGTTCATGGTGCAGCGCGACTACAACTTCAGTGAATCTATCGTTTACGGCTTTGGTTCCGGGATCGGCTGGATGCTGGCGATTGTCGCCATGGCCGGGATCCGCGAAAAAATGAAGTACTCAAATGTGCCCGCGGGACTGCGTGGCTTAGGGATCACCTTTATCACCACGGGATTAATGGCATTAGGCTTTATGTCATTCTCCGGTGTGCAGCTATAAGGGCCGCTAATGATGGAAATTTTACTGGGCGTAGTGATGTTTACGCTGATCGTACTGGTGCTGTCGCTGCTGATTTTGTTCGCCAAATCAAAGCTGGTCAATGCCGGTGACGTGGTTATTGAAATCAACAATGAAGCGGACAAGCAGATCAAAACCCCGGCGGGTGACAAGCTGCTGAATACGCTGTCCAGCAACGGCATTTTTATCTCCTCTGCCTGCGGTGGCGGTGGTTCCTGCGGTCAGTGCCGGGTGACGGTGAAAGAGGGCGGCGGCGATATTCTGCCGACCGAGCTTTCACATATCACCAAACGCGAGGCGAAAGAGGGCTGTCGCCTGGCCTGTCAGGTTGCCGTGCGCCAGGACATGAAAATCGAACTGCCGGACGAAGTGTTTGGCGTTAAAAAATGGGAATGCGAAGTTATCTCTAACGATAACAAAGCCACCTTCATTAAAGAGCTTAAGCTGGCGATCCCTGCCGGTGAAAATGTGCCGTTCCGCGCCGGTGGCTATATTCAGATTGAATGCCCGCCGCATAAAGTGGCCTACGCCGACTTCGACGTGCCGGATGAGTATCGTGGTGACTGGGATAAATTTAATCTCTTCCGCTACGTCTCCGACGTCAAAGAGCCTACGCTTCGCGCTTACTCGATGGCGAACTACCCAGAAGAGAAGGGTATTATTATGCTCAACGTGCGTATCGCCACGCCGCCGCCGTCCGCACCTGAGGCACCTCCGGGGATTATGTCTTCCTACATCTGGTCGCTGAAAGCGGGTGATAAGGTGACGATCTCGGGGCCATTTGGGGAGTTCTTTGCCAAAGAAACCGAGGCGGAAATGGTCTTTATCGGCGGTGGGGCCGGGATGGCGCCGATGCGTTCGCATATTTTCGACCAGCTTAAGCGTCTGCACAGCACGCGTAAAATCAGCTTCTGGTACGGTGCGCGCTCGCTGCGTGAAATGTTCTATGCTGAAGAATTTGAGCAACTCGCGCGGGAAAATCCGAACTTTAGCTTCAATATTGCGCTCTCCGATGCGCTGCCGGAAGATAACTGGACGGGCTACACGGGCTTTATTCATAACGTTCTGTACGAGAACTATCTGCGTGACCACCCGGCACCGGAAGACTGCGAGTTCTACATGTGTGGGCCGCCGATGATGAACGCCGCGGTGATTAAAATGCTCAAAGACCTGGGCGTCGAGGATGAAAACATCATGCTCGACGACTTTGGAGGCTGATGATGCTAACGGTGTTTCTGGCGACATTCGCCATTTTTATCCTGGTGGTGTTTGGAATGTCGCTGGGCTATCTGGTGAAGCGAAAAACGCTGCAGGGTAGCTGCGGTGGCATCTCGTCGCTGGGGCTGGAAAAAGTCTGCGACTGCCCTGAACCCTGCGATGCGCGTAAGAAACGTATGGCGCGTGAGGCACAGCGGCAACAAAACCGCATCCTGTAGTTTTCTCTATCGCCCGGTGCCGCCGGGCGATTCTGCACTCTTCTCATTTGCTAAAGTCATGCTGTATACTTATCCAGTGGTAAGTGAGGGCTAACGATGCGCAAAATAATCCATATTGATATGGACTGCTTCTTCGCGGCGGTTGAAATGCGTGACAATCCGGCGCTGCGCGATATTCCTATCGCCATCGGCGGCAGTCGGGTACAGCGCGGGGTTATCAGCACGGCGAACTATCCGGCGCGCAAATTTGGCGTGCGTAGCGCCATGCCTACCGGAATGGCGCTGAAGCTCTGTCCGCACCTCACGTTACTGCCGGGACGCTTTGAAGCCTATCGCGAAGCCTCTCATCACATCCGTGAAATTTTCTCCCGCTACACTTCGCTGATTGAACCGCTGTCGCTGGATGAAGCCTATCTTGACGTGAGCGACAGCCCGCACTGCCACGGTTCGGCGACGTTAATGGCCCAGGAAATCCGTCAGACCATATTTAAAGAGCTGGCCCTCACCGCTTCGGCGGGCGTGGCGCCGGTGAAGTTTCTCGCCAAAATTGCCTCCGATCTCAACAAACCCGACGGCCAGTTTGTCCTGACTCCGGCTGAAGTCCCGGCATTTCTCAAAAACCTGCCGCTGAGCAAAATCCCCGGCGTGGGCAAGGTGTCGGCGGCGAAGCTCGAAAGCATGGGGCTGCGTACCTGTGAAGATGTGCAGAATAGCGATTTAGCGATGCTGTTAAAGCGTTTTGGCAAGTTTGGCCGGATCCTCTGGGAGCGCAGTCAGGGGATCGATGAGCGGGAGATCCACAACGACAGGCAGCGTAAATCGATAGGCGTAGAACGGACGCTGGAAGAAGACATTCATGAGTGGTCCGATTGCGAGGCCATTATCGAACGGCTCTACCCTGAACTGGAACGTCGGCTGGCGAAGGTCAAACCGGACCTGCTGATCGCGCGTCAGGGCGTGAAACTGAAATTTAATGACTTTCAGCTCACCACCCAGGAACATGTCTGGCCGAAGCTAAACAAAGACGATCTCATCGCCACGGCGCAAAAATCCTGGCATGAGCGGCGCGCAGGGCGCGGAGTACGGCTTGTTGGCCTGCATGTTACGCTGCTGGATCCACAGCTGGAACGGCAGCTTCTGTTAGGGATTTAACCATGGTTATTCGTCCGTATCGTGAAAGTGATCTCTCTGCGTTGTGCCAGATTTTCCTGTGTGCAGTACGGGAAACCGCGAGTCAGCATTACTCGGCATCGCAGATTGAGGCCTGGGCTCAGGTTGATGAAGCGCGCTGGCGGCAAAAACTGGCTAGCTCACGTGTGCTGGTGGCTACTGTAGACCAGTGCCCAGTCGGTTTCGTTACCGCGATAGGCACGTATATCGATCTGCTTTTTGTGGATCCTGGACATTCGCGGCAGGGCATTGCCAGCGCTTTGTTGCAGGAACTGTTTACCCAGACTCCAGCGGGGACGATCACGGTAGAAGCAAGCTTGACGGCGAAAGTGTGTTTTGAGCGGCTGGGTTTTCGGGTAATAGCGGAACAAGAAGTTGAAGCGCGCGGGGAGCGGTTTATGAATTATCGGATGGAAAAAGCCAGGTAGTGGGCAGAGATTCCCGGCGAGTGTTACCCCGCCGGGAAGGGCATAACTTACTTCGCCGGAATCGCTTTCAGCAGTTCCGTCAGCAGCTGCCAGTACTGGCCAACGCTTTCGATATGAACCTGCTCATCCGGAGAGTGAGGACCGGTAATGGTTGGCCCAATAGAGACCATGTCCATGTTTGGATACGGTTTTTTGAACAGACCACATTCCAGACCCGCGTGGATAATCTGAATGTTTGGCACCTTGTTGAACAGGCGCTGATAGGTTTCACGAACCAGCTGCATTACCGGAGAGCTTGCATCCGGCTGCCAGCCTGGGTAGCCGCCTTTCGGCTGGGTTTTTGCCCCAGCCAGCGCGCCCAGTGATTCCAGCATGCTAACAACGTAATCTTTGCCGCTATCGAGCAGGGAACGAATCAGGCAGTGAATGGTTGCGGTGTCTTCAGTAAAGGAGACGACGCCCACGTTCAGAGAGGTTTCTACCACGCCTTTGGCAACATCAGAGTTGCGGATAACGCCGTTTGGCGTCGCGTTCAGCAACTGAATAAAGGCATCGCGGGAAGCGTTGGTCAGCGCTTTACCTTCAACGGTCTGAGCTTCCAGCACCAGGTTCAGGTTTTTCTCTTTTGCCGACAGTTCGTTTTGCAGGATGTGCAGATAGGTTTCTACCAGATCTTTCAGGCCGCTAACTTTATCTGCTGGAATCGCCAGAGTGGCAAACGCTTCACGTGGGATTGCGTTACGTAGAGTACCGCCGGTGAAGTCAACCAGACGCAGATCCAGTTCCGCTGCGTGAGCGACCAGGAAACGGGCCAGCAGCTTGTTGGCATTACCCAGACCGAGGTGAATATCACCGCCGGAGTGGCCGCCTTTCAGCCCTTTCAGCGTCAGCTTGAAGGTCTGGAAGCCAGCCGGAATTGCTTCACGGGTCAGCGGCAGGTTGCTGGTAAAGTCGATACCACCCGCACAGCCCATGTAGATTTCACCCTCTTCTTCAGAGTCGGTGTTGATCAGGATTTCGCCCTGCAGCCAGTTAGGCTGCAGACCAAATGCGCCGTCCATCCCGGTCTCTTCGGTCATGGTCAGCAGCACTTCCAGCGGGCCATGCTCAACGGAATCGTCGGAAAGTACTGCCAGCGCGGACGCCATGCCAATACCGTTATCAGCCCCCAGCGTTGTACCACGTGCTTTTACCCACTCGCCGTCGATGTACGGCTGAATTGGGTCTTTGGCGAAGTCGTGCACGGTGTCATTGTTTTTCTGCGGCACCATATCAAGGTGAGCCTGCAGAACAACCGCTTTGCGGTTTTCCATGCCCGGCGTCGCGGCTTTACGAATCAGAATGTTGCCGACCTGGTCGCGTTCTGCGTGCAGACCTTTTTCTTTCGCCCAGCCCACGATATGGGCAGCGAGCTGCTCTTCATGATGAGAAGGGTGCGGAATAGAACAGATTTTGGCAAAAATATCCCACAGCGGCTGCGGGGATAATTGAGACAGTTCAGACACGATGAGTCTCCTTACGGCGTTCTGCAAAAGTCGCTTGCAGGTAAAGGGTTAGCACATACATATACCACAAGACTGGCTTGCGCGATGCGGTTGAGAATACCACTTTCTCTCCCTCCCGGTAGAAGAAACCACGTAAAAAGAGCCTGCAATTCCGCTAAACACTGGTTTTTAGTGCGTCAGATCTCTATAATCTCGCGCAACCCATTTCCCCCTTGAACACTTTTTAAGCCGTATAACACAGGCTGGGACACTTCACATGAGCGAAAAATACGTCGTCACCTGGGACATGTTGCAGATTCATGCGCGCAAACTGGCTGCACGCCTGATGCCTTCAGAACAATGGAAAGGCATTATTGCCGTTAGCCGTGGCGGTCTGGTACCAGCCGCACTGCTGGCACGTGAACTGGGCATTCGTCATGTCGACACCGTATGCATCTCCAGCTATGACCACGACAACCAGCGTGAACTGAAAGTTCTCAAACGCGCTGAAGGCGATGGCGAAGGCTTTATCGTTATTGACGATCTGGTAGATACCGGCGGCACCGCGGTAGCTATTCGTGAAATGTACCCGAAAGCGCATTTCGTCACCATCTTCGCTAAACCAGCGGGTCGCCCACTGGTTAACGATTATGTTGTTGATATCCCGCAGGATACCTGGATTGAACAGCCTTGGGACATGGGCGTGGTATTCGTACCGCCTATTTCTGGCCGTTAATTCATCAATAAATGCGCTTCCAACGCCCGGTTATGCCGGGCGTTGTTTTTTTTAACGTTCCACGCGTTACAATAAGCTCAGGATCGTACCTATGGAGGTTTTGTGATGCCAGAAGCCAATCTCAGCGAAACGCTATTCAAACCGCGCTTTAAACACCCAGAAACATCAACGCTGGTGCGCCGCTTCTCCAACGGTAAGACCGACAGTATGCAGTCGGCGCTGAGCGGAAGTAATATCCCGCACTGGTACCGCATGATTAACCGTCTGATGTGGATTTGGCGTGGCGTAACGCCGCAGGAAATTCTCGACGTCCAGTCACGCATCGTGATGAGCAAGGCCGAGCGTACCGACGATGAGCTGTTTGACACCGTTGTCGGCTACCGGGGCGGTAACTGGATTTATGAGTGGTCATCACAGGCCATGCTTTGGCAGCAGAAAGCCACTCAGGAGCCTGATGAAACCCTCAGCGGACGCCACTGGCTGCACGCCTCTAACCTCTATAGCATTGCCGCCTACCCCCATCTGAAGGGGGACGACCTCGCCGAGCAGGCGCAGGCGCTGGCTAACCGTGCTTATGAAGAAGCGGCGAAGCGTTTGCCAGGCGAGATGCGCGAGCTAGAGTTTGCCATTCCTGGTGGGGCGCCGATTACCGGTTTCCTGCATATGCCGAAAGGCGAGGGCCCGTTCCCGACGGTGCTGATGTGCGGCGGCCTTGATGGTCTGCAAACCGATTATTACAGCCTATACGAACACTATTTTGCGCCGCTGGGGATTGCGATGCTGACGGTGGATATGCCCTCTATCGGCTTCTCCTCAAAATGGAAGCTGACTCAGGACTCCAGCATGCTGCATCAGCATGTGATCCGTGCGCTGCCGAATATCCCGTGGGTTGACCATACCCGCGTTGCCGCTTTTGGTTTCCGCTTCGGGGCCAACATCGCTGTGCGCCTGGCGTATCTGGAAGCGCAGAATCTAAAAGCTGTCGCCTGTCTGGGGCCGGTGGTGCATTGTCTTTTGAATGATCCACTGCAACAGGGGCGCGTGCCGGAGATGTATCTCGATGTGCTGGCCTCGCGACTGGGCATGCACGATGCGTCTGACGAAGCGCTGCGCGTTGAACTTAATCGCTACTCCCTGAAAACTCAGGGGCTGCTGGGACGCCGCTGCCCAACGCCAATGCTTTCAGGATTCTGGAATAATGATCCATTTAGCCCGGAAGAAGAGTCGCGTTTAATTGTTTCGTCATCTGCGCAGGGGAAACTGATGTCGATCCCGTTTAACCCGGTGTATCGCAACTTTGACAAGGCGCTGAAAGAAATTGCCGGGTGGATCAACAATAGATTTTGTTAATAGATTGATAAATTCTATTGATTTGGTAAAACAGGTGCATCACTAAAGGAGATCGCAATGACGTTACCGAGTGGACACCCGAAGAGTAGATTGATTAAGAAATTCGCTGCGCTTGGCCCCTATATTCGCGAAGAACAGTGCGAAGACAACCGCTTTTTTTTCGACTGTCTGGCCGTTTGCGTTAACGTAAAGCCTGCGCCTGAGAAGCGTGAGTTCTGGGGCTGGTGGATGGAAATGGAAGCGCAAGAAAATCGCTTCACTTACAGCTACCAGTTCGGCCTGTTTGATAAAGATGGGGTATGGCAGGCGGTGGCGATCAAAGATCCCGAGGTGGTTGAACGTCTGCAGTTAACGTTGCGTGGTTTCCATGACCGGGCAAAAGAGTTGCTCAAGACGCTGGATCTGACGCTGGAGCCGGCAGAAGGTTTTGCCAACGAAGCGGTTAAGCGTACGGCATAAACTAAATAAAGAGACCAGCCTGTGCGCTGGTCTTTTTATTTGGCCATAAAAAAAACCTTCCATCTGGAAGGCTTTTTTATAAATCACTTAGAACTGGTAGGTCATACCAACCGCAACAACGTCATCGGTCATAATAGCCAGACGTTTGGTCACGGCATCTTCATCAATCAGGTTGATCTTATAATCAACAAACGCTGACATATTTTTGTTGAAATAGTAGGTCGCACCGACATCCACATATTTCATCAGATCCTGATCGCCAATTCCGTTATCCAGATCTTTGCCTTTCATCTGCACGTAACCCAGGGATGGACGCAGGCCGAAATCAAACTGATATTGGGCAACGGCTTCGAAGTTCTGTGCTTTATTAGCAAAACCTTGATCCGCAGAGACCAGACCTTTAATTGGGGTCATATTGCGGGTTTCGGTATAAATCATCGCCAGGTAAACATTGTTGGCGTCATATTTCACACCAGTACCCCAGGACTCGGCATTTTTCCCGCCTTTAGCCAGGGATTTAGCCTGCTGAACGTTGGTACGGTCAGAGTTGGTGTACGCCGCGCTAATCGCGAAATCGCTGCCACCGAAATCATAGGACAGCGCAGAACCGAAGCCGTCGCCGTTAGCGGTAGCGTAAGTGCTACGGTCGTTTTTACCCTGATATTGCAGGGTTAAATCCAGACCATCGACAACGCCGAAGAAGTCAGAGTTACGGTAGGTTGCCAGGCCGCTTGAGCGCTTGGTCATGAAGTTATCGGTTTTACCGGTGGAGTCACCGCCGAATTCCGGGAACATATCGGTCCAGGCTTCAACATCGTACAGCGCGCCGAGGTTACGACCGTAATCAAAAGAACCGAACTGTTTAACTTTCAGACCGGCGAAAGCCAGACGCGTTTTTTGCGTAGAGGTGCTTTCGTCGTTATTACCGGAGAATTCAGATTCCCAGCGACCATAACCGGTCAGCTGATCGTTAATTTGGGTTTCACCTTTGAAACCAAAACGAACGTATGTTTTATCGCCATCGGAGCTTGAATCGTCGCTCATGTAATGCATGGCTTTGACTTTGCCGTAAACGTCCAGTTTATTACCGTCTTTGTTATATACTTCAGCAGCCATCGCTGAAGAGGACGCAATAATACCCATCATCGTTAATGCCAGCGTAGTTTTTTGCATTTCTTAATCCCGGTTTTTTATGTTCTAAAATTGCTGTGAAAGACCACTGTGAAAAAACAGGAACGTTTTTATCCCCCGCGTGTTAAAAATTTATGACAATGTCCGATTAAATATAAAAAAGTATGATTAATTTTTTCTGTCATAAAAATGTCAACAATCGCCTCTAGGCTGCCTGATCCCGCGCAACAAAACCCTCGCTTTCAATGCTGGCAGTTGGCAAGCGGCCAGACTCCTGCTACAACGTGAGTTTGGTATCATTTTTTCCTATTTAACGGCAGAGAATCATGAGTGATAGTCAGACGCTGGTCGTCAAACTGGGCACCAGTGTTTTAACGGGCGGATCGCGCCGCCTGAACCGCGCGCACATTGTGGAACTGGTTCGCCAGTGTGCTCAGCTCCATGCGGCTGGGCATCGTATTGTTATCGTTACCTCAGGCGCCATCGCCGCCGGGCGAGAGCATCTGGGCTACCCTGAACTGCCCGCGACTATCGCTTCTAAACAGCTGTTGGCTGCCGTTGGCCAAAGCCGCTTAATTCAGCTCTGGGAACAGCTCTTCTCCATTTACGGTATTCACGTCGGCCAAATGCTGCTGACGCGCGCTGATATGGAAGACCGCGAGCGTTTCCTCAACGCGCGTGACACCATGCGTGCGCTGCTCGATAACAACATTGTTCCGGTGATTAATGAGAACGATGCGGTGGCGACCGCTGAAATCAAAGTGGGCGACAACGACAACCTCTCTGCGCTGGCAGCCATTCTGGCAGGCGCGGATAAGCTGCTGCTGCTCACCGATCAGCAGGGTCTGTTTACGGCCGATCCGCGCAGCAATCCGGATGCGGAACTGATTAAAGATGTCTACGGTATCGATGACAAACTGCGCGCCGTCGCCGGCGACAGCGTCTCCGGTCTGGGTACCGGCGGCATGGGCACCAAACTACAGGCCGCCGACGTTGCCTGTCGTGCTGGTATCGACACCATTATTGCCGCGGGCAGTCTGCCTGGCGTGATTGGTGACGTGATGGCGAATATCTCCGTCGGTACCCGTTTCCATGCCCAGGACACGCCGCTGGAGAACCGCAAACGCTGGATCTTCGGCGCACCTCCAGCAGGTGAACTGATTGTCGATGCCGGTGCGACGGGCGCGATTCTGGAACGTGGTAGTTCATTACTTCCAAAAGGCATTAAAAACGTGACAGGTAACTTCTCCCGTGGTGAAGTGATCCGTATTCGTAACCTTGAAGGTCGGGACATCGCGCATGGCGTCAGCCGCTATAACAGCGACGCGCTGCGGTTGATTGCCGGGCACCATTCGCAAGAGATTGATGCCATCCTCGGCTATGAGTACGGCCCGGTTGCCGTTCATCGTGACGACATGATCACCCGTTAAGGAGTTCAACATGCTGGAACAAATGGGCATTGCAGCGAAGCAAGCCTCTTACAAATTGGCGCTGTTATCCAGCCGTGAAAAAAACCGGGTTCTGGAAACTATTGCTGATTATCTGGAATCACACAGCGATGAGATTCTGCGGGCTAACGCAGACGATCTGACTCAGGCACGTGAAGGTGGCCTGAGTGAAGCGATGCTTGACCGCCTGGCGCTGACTCCGGCGCGTCTGACGGCGATTGCCAATGACGTACGCCAGGTCTGCACGCTGGCCGATCCAGTAGGGCAGGTGATTGACGGTGGTTTGCTGGACAGCGGGCTGCGCGTTGAACGTCGCCGCGTGCCGTTGGGCGTTATTGGCGTGATTTACGAAGCGCGCCCGAACGTCACCGTTGATGTAGCCGCGCTGTGCCTGAAAACTGGCAACGCCGCGATCCTGCGCGGTGGTAAAGAGACTTATCGTACCAACGCCGCCACGGTTGGCGTTATCCAACGGGCGTTAAAAGAGTGCGGCCTGCCGGAAGCGGCGGTGCAGGCGATCGACAATCCGGATCGTGCGCTGGTCAGCGAAATGCTGCGCATGGATAAATACATCGACATGCTGATCCCTCGCGGCGGCGCGGGTCTGCACAAGCTGTGCCGCGAACAGTCGACGATCCCGGTGATCACCGGCGGTATTGGTGTTTGTCATATCTATGTGGATGATACGGCCGAGATTGAGCCGGCGCTGAAGATTCTCGTGAATGCTAAAACTCAGCGTCCAAGCACCTGCAATACCGTGGAAACGCTGTTGGTGAATCAGGCTATTGCTGAACGTTTCCTGCCGGCATTAAGCCAGCAGATGGCGACAAGCGGCGTGACGCTGCACGGCGATGAAACGGTAATGCGCGAGCTGAAAGGCCCGGCGAAGCTGGTGGCCCTGAAGCCTGAAGAGCTGGATAACGAGTTCCTGTCGCTGGATCTTAACGTGGTTATCGTTGCTGACATGGACGCGGCTATCGACCATATCCGCGCCCACGGCACTCAGCACTCCGATGCCATCCTGACCCGCACCCTGAGCAACGCCAATCGTTTCATCAACGAGGTGGATTCCTCGGCGGTGTACGTCAACGCGTCGACCCGTTTCACCGACGGCGGCCAGTTTGGCCTCGGTGCGGAAGTCGCGGTCAGCACGCAGAAATTGCACGCGCGCGGCCCGATGGGGCTGGAAGCACTGACCACCTACAAGTGGATTGGCTTCGGCGACGATACCATTCGTGCGTAATTGATAGCGGGCGATGCAAAAATAGGCAGTTGATTAACCTGACTATTGACGCATCGCCCGGTAAGTCTTAACCTTTTGCCTCGTGATTCACGTCCGTGGTCACATCTTGCAGGGCCGATATAGCTCAGTTGGTAGAGCAGCGCATTCGTAATGCGAAGGTCGTAGGTTCGACTCCTATTATCGGCACCATTCAAACATCTTCTAACGTCTACTAAAGTTCACTCAAACCCCTTATACTCTGTATTGTGTCGCTCCTGATAGTATTTTTACGTCTACTGACATACCCCAAAATCTACATGCTTCTGGGGGTACATTCGGGGGTATGTGCTGTTAGGTCTTGTGGAGATACCCCCAATGAAGCTCAACGCCCGCCAGGTTGATACCGCTAAACCAAAAGATAAACCCTATAAACTTGCTGATGGTGGTGGGCTTTATCTTCTGGTTAACCCAAATGGCGCACGATACTGGCGGCTTAAGTATCGTGTAGCAGGCAAAGAAAAGCTGCTGGCTCTGGGAGTATATCCAGACGTTACCCTTGCTGATGCGCGAGCTAAACGTGATGAGGCAAAAAGGGGTATCGCTGGGGGTATCGATCCCAACGAAGCGAAACGGGAAGAAAAGATAGCTCGAGAGGCAAATGTCAGGAATACGTTTCAGGAAATTGCCTGTGAATGGCACTCCAGCAAACTATACAAATGGTCTGAGGGGTACGCCTCAGACATTATGGAGGCATTCAATAAAGATGTTTTTCCGTATATTGGTAAAAAACCAATCGCGGAAATCAAGCCGCTCGAATTGCTTAATGTGCTTCGCCGAATGGAGGGGCGAGGGGCAACGGAGAAGGCTAAGAAGGTTAGGCAGCGCTGCGGTGAAGTCTTCCGCTATGCCATTGTTACCGGCCGGGCAGAATACAACCCAGCGCCAGATCTCACTAGCGCTATGCAGGGGCATGAATCCAAGCACTATCCTTTCCTGAATACGTCTGAGCTACCGACGTTCTTTGAGGCTCTTTCTGGGTATTCCGGCAGTATGCTGGTGGTATTGGCAGCACGTTTGCTAATCATTACCGGTTTAAGAACTGGCGAACTGCGTGGGGCTATGTGGCAGGAAATCGATGCTGATGCTGCGGTGTGGGAAATCCCAGCAGAGCGAATGAAGATGCGCCGCCCACACATCGTGCCATTGTCATTACAGGCCCAAGCCATAATCATGCGTATCCGGGAAATGACAGGCCGCTATCCCTATATATTCCCTGGGCGTAATGATCCGCGTAAAACCATGAGTGAAGCCAGCATTAACCAGGTTTTTAAACGCATCGGGTATGCCGGGAGAGTGACAGGCCACGGTTTCCGCCACACCATGAGTACCATTCTCCACGAACAGGGCTATAACACCGCATGGATTGAAACGCAGCTCGCCCACGTCGATAAAAACTCTATTCGAGGCACATACAACCACGCTCAATATCTCGATGGCCGCCGGGAAATGCTTCAATGGTATGCCGACTATATGGATGCGCTGGAACACCATGAAAACGTGGTTCACGGGCGTTTTGGTAAATCCTTATGACTGGATGAATAGACAGTGATAGTTAATGCGGGTAGACTTCTGTAGACGAACAAAGAATAGGCTATGTCTAGGCTGATCCCCGAAAACCCGTACACCTCTGCGGGCTGGCATAGCCGCCAAAATCAGGGGGCGCGAGGTGGCGATATGGCATTACCAAAGAGGGAATATTATACCCTTCAACAAGCCGCTAAAAAATCAGGTTGTGAAGTTGAAGACCTTCTGCACTATGCAGCAATTGGCGTATTACAACTCTGCGTACATTATGAGGAGAGCAAAAAATCAGATAGCGCTTGTTATTTTTATGCCTCTCTATCTGATGATTTATTAGATGAGTTAAATGACAATCCAGAAGGTTTTACTATGCATTATTCCTCTAAATATAATCTTATATCTATGGACTCTAATGCTTATTTCTTCACTGCCGAGGATGATCAGCCATGCTGGGCCGATAATGTTAAGGGATGGTTTGCTATCCCACATACCGAACTAACATTACCTGCGTTCGAGAACTCCAAAAAAGCTGAGATTTTTCAACTTATACATCCGCGAAATAACTTGAATAAAAATACCGAGGGGTGGGGGTTTTCAACGGAAGGATTTGATGTGAGTGGTCCTTGTTTTTATGAGGCGAAGACATTCTCATCAGACGATTTTGTTATAATGGCGGATGAGTTGGATATTCTAATCAATGGTGGGATGAAGATTGATCTCTTTGGCCTAGCTGATGAATCTGCCCGGATTAAAAATGTCGTAACGGAAAGTGTTGGAAATAAAACATTAACGTCGATGGCTAAACTGATTAAATCATTGCTTTATCTTTGTTATAAAGATGAAGATGTTATAAACAACCCCCGAAAGCACTTTGATAACAGTCAAAGTGAAATCAATAAGGATTTTGATACGCTCGGGCTTAAACTTCCATCAGGAAAAACCATCGACAAATGGCTACGAGGCGTCGATCTCGATAAGAAATGAAAAGTGGAATATTCCAGGAGTGTGTTGGAATATTCCGAAGTCGTGATATCTACAAAGGTAACCTTCACCCGTTGTCTATCAGCGTCTAACAAGGGCGCATTAGTTAAACTGGGGGTTACATGTCACAACCGTCTCTAATTCGTTTTCATGAAGTACAAAAGCGTACTGGCTATAGTAAGGCGTGGTTATATCGCCTTATGAGCGAGAAACGTTTCCCCGCAGCAATTAAAATTGGTTCCCGCTCTATCGCTTTTATTGAAAGTGAAATTGACGAATGGATTAATCAGCGCATCACTGAGTCACGTGGCGAGGTGGCGTAATGGAAAAGAAAAACCGCCCCGTACAGCAGGCGGCTAACTCAGATATTCGCACGTCTGATATTACGCCGACCACCAGCCCTGTACAAGTACCTAAGCGTATCCCAAAGAAGCACCGCGCCCGCGTCTATATGCTGCGCACTGGTGTAGAGGGATGGACAGAGAATGACATCCTGCGCTATTGCCGTCTTTCATCCGGGCGTAATTATGCGTCTGAGTTGGAGCGCCAGCTTGATATTCAACTAGAGCGTATCGACGAGAAAAACCCGGATGGTATCGGCGCACACCTGCGCTACCGCTTTTCTTGCCGTGGCGACGTTCTCAAGGTGATCCAACTTGTGAACCATAATGCCGCCATTAATGAACATCACGGGTTATCTCAGCAGGATATTACTGACATTCTGAACCTCTACCCGAACGCGTTTAACGCCGCATAACGGAGCCGAAAACATGACTATCGAAAAAAGCCGATTCAATTCGGAGGCCGCCCCACAATACAACACTTGCCAAGGCGAACATAGCAATAATGACTTTGCCGCGATTGTCCCCGTTATTTCCGGTCAAATTGGCGGGCGTGAGGCCAGTATTGTTAGCGCTAAGGCACTGCATAAAGCGCTTGGAGTAGGTAACGACTTTTCAACCTGGATCAAACTACGCATTGATGAATATGGCTTTAGCCTGAGTGCTGATTACGTGGTTTTTGATTCCTCAGATTTCAGGAATCAAAGTTCAAATTTTGAACAGGGTAGCCCCGGATGGGTGACAAAGCGTGGCGGCGACCGTCGCAGTAAAGATTATGGCCTTTCTCTGGGAATGGCTAAAGAACTGGCAATGGTTGAGCGAAACGAACAAGGTCGCGCCGTTCGCCGTTACTTTATTCAGTGTGAAGAAGCCCTACAGCGCAGCGTGCCAGAGATTGCCGCTCAGTATCGCCGCCAGCTCAAAGCCCGTATCGGTGCCGCCAACCTGTTTAAACCGATGTGCGTAGCACTGGAAAGCGCCCGCGCAGAACAGGGTAAACAGACGCAGGCTCGCCACTACAGCAACGAGAGCAACATGATCGCCCGCATTGTTTTGGGTGGCATGACGGCGAAGCAGTGGGCGCAGGCGAATAGCATTACTGGCGAACCACGCGACAGCATGAACGCCGGGCAACTGGAACACCTCACCTACCTGGAGAGTACCAACATTACGCTGATTGATATGGGTATGGGATATGACCTGCGTAAAGCCGAGCTAATCCGCCTCTCTCAGCGCTGGTTAGCTAAACATCTGGGGGCTAATCATGCTTAATGCCGCCGTCCAGAATAAAGCCTTTCCCCTGGCTGGCCTGATGTGTACCTTGCGCGGGATCGCGCACACGCATGAGGGTAAAGCTGGCATAACAGTGCCAGCTAATGCCAGCTCCTCATTTTCTCGTCGTGGTGACGAGGAGAGTTTCGAGACCAGTACGCGCACGAAGATTTATTGGGGGTCACTACGCGAGGAAGATTTTTCCATCATCACTACACGAGGCGGGAAGATTTTTCTGACATCACCACGAGATGCGGGGAATTTATGCACCAGTACGCGCAAGCACGGAAGTGAGTTTCTGGAGTCCATAAAAAAGGGCTTGCCGACTATCGCCAACCCGGTTTATGGTTATAGCGCACCAGCAAAATCTGGTGCCGGGCGTGGAAACCCGTTGAACATAAAGGCGACACAGACGCCAATAGCGTCTTTTTTTGTGTCGTGCCATAGCGCACACCAATTCAGCGGCAATGCCTGCAATGTATCTATGGTGGCGTTGGCGGGGCTGCCGAAAGGCAGGCCGGTTTCCTTTGTGTCCGGTATTTCCACCCCCGTTAACGTCACCACCCCTTTAGAGCGTGGAAACTCAGGTGGTGACTCCTTATACACAAAGGAGGCTGCCATCATGGCTACTACCCCTACCCAAAATCCACAATTTATCTGGTTAATCGCAGCCGTTCGCCGCGATATGCCGACAATTACCGCCAAAATCCATCACATTGCTGCTGAAACTGAGCGCGAAGCCCGCCGCACTCTGGCGCAGGATCACGTCTGTTTCTTTGCAGGCCGTATCCGTCTGGAGGTGGCCGCATGAACATTAACGCTTTATACCGCCATCCGTCCGAGCTTGAAGCCGAAGCGATGTTATCCCGCGAGCAGGCTTACCCGGATGATTTTACGCTTGCAGACCGTACAGCAGAACGGATGACCCGCGCCCGCGATGGACTGGCTCACGTTATGACCGATTTAGTCACTCAACTCGACGATGAACAAGCCGCTATCGTGTATTGCTGGTTGAGTAAAGTCCTGACGATTATCGATATAGCCAGAATTGATGCGGAGGCCAGCGCATGAGCCAGTTACAACTGATTGATGCTGCCTGCCAGATTGAACAGGCACAGGCTGTTTTATCCATGTGGCTGGAGAGCACCACCAATAAAACAGATCCCGATTTACCGCGCCTGATTGGTTCCATTCTGACGCTGTTACACGGTGTACCCGAAGCAATGAGCGAGGCTGAAAGCAAGCTGGCTGACCATGTAATGCGTGAATATCGGGAGGGCAAAGCATGAGCAATATACTGACCATTAAACCGGGAAATCCCGACCTGTTCCACGCAGAAGCCACACCGCACGGCGTCAATATCATGACCCGCAATGATGCCGGGGGATTTGAGCAGGTTGCTCTTATCAGCTACGAGAGCGCGGTAAACCGCCTTGATGCCGGAGAGTACGACGATACGCCAAATATCGGATACGCCATCCATTTTGCCGTTGCTGATGGCGGGGCGCGTGGCTGGTTCGACTTTACCGCGCAGCATAACGTCACTATGTGGCGCTGGCTGATTGCGGCCTGTTTCGTTGCTGAAATGAAGCGCGAGAACGGCACAACCTCCGTTACTGAGTCTGACGGCACATCATCGCAGGTAGCGATTTACTCCAATGGCAAAGCGGCACTTCCGGTTTATCCGTTCGCGGAACGTCTTGCGATGGCGAGCAACATCGAGGGCGCAATGATTGAGCGATACGGCGTCGAACAGGGTACGGAAAAAGCCATTGTGTTTTATCAGGCCATGCTGGATACGGAGCGCGGCGAGCTGACCCCGTTCGGACGTGAAACGCTGGCAGAGCTACACGATCACTTCATTGCTGATCTGGATGAAAATGGCTGGCCTGAAATGCCGCTGGCGCACTGAGGGAGGAGCACGAATGCGTAATATCGACCTTATCCGCGAAGTGACTACCGCCGCCGCTGGTAACTGGCCTTATGTGCTGGCTGGCCTGTCTATCAACGTGCCTGATTCATCACGCCGCCATGCCCCCTGCCCTGCATGTGGTGGTACGGATCGCTTCCGGTTCGATGATAACGGGCGCGGCAGCTTTATCTGCAACCAGTGTGGCACTGGCGACGGCTTAGACCTGATTAAGAAAGTGAACAACTGCGACACTACGGAGGCGGCACAGCTTGCCGCTGATGTGCTGGGTATTGATTACCGGGCAGCGCAAACCGACCCGGCAATAGCGAGCCAGAGAAGGGAACAACTGGAAGCTGACCTCCAGCAGCGTGAACAGGAGCGCCAGCAACAGGCAGCAGAGGACGCAGAGCAGCGAAGGGCTACGTTTGCCCGTCTGTATGCCGGAATGCGCCAGAGCGTCATGCAGGGCGAATCTGAGTACCTGCAATCAAAAGGGCTGACCGGGTTTAACTATCCGGTTATGCCGGATGGTTCGTTATTGCTGGATCTGGTGGACGAATCCGGCGCAGTGGCGGCGGCGCAGACCATCACCCCACAGGGAGAGAAGCAACTTCTGAAAGGTTCGGCGAAACGCGGGGCATATCACGCCGTAAACGCGCCAGAAGCGCCGCAGAGCGTTTTAATTGCCGAGGGGCTGGCTACCGCCCTGTCCGTTCACCAGATGCGGCCTGACGCGCTCACAGTGGCGGCAATTGACGCCGGGAACCTGATCCACGTTGCCGGAGTAATGCGCCGGAAACACCCGCAGTCGCAAATTATTATCGCCGCAGATAACGACCACCCTACAGCAGCCTCCGAAACCGGAGCCACCAACATCGGGAAGGAGGCCGCAGAGAAAGCGGCTTTATCCGTGGCTGGCTGGGTATCGCTGCCACCGACTGACAGCAAAGCTGACTGGAACGACTACCACCAGCAACACGGGCTGGAAGTCGCTACGGCTGCGTTTAATGATTCGATGTACCAGCCGCAGGGGGAATGCGTGAAACCACAACTACAGGCCATTGAGGGCGGTAAAACTGACCAGCCAGAGAAAGACCCGCTAAAACCGCGCATTGAGAGCCGCAAAGATGGCGTTTACTGGATCACGCCTAAAGTGGACAAGGAAAGCGGCGAGATTATCAACAATGAAAGCTGGCTGGCCTCACCGATGGACGTTATTGGCACCGGGCGGGACGATAAGGATCAGTATCTGATACTGCGCTGGCTGGCCTTTGGCGCAGGCATACCGACAACAGCGGCTATCCCCCTGGCTGATATCGGGGAGCGCGAAGGCTGGCGCACCCTGAAAGCGGGCGGGGTTAATGTCACCACGAAAAGCAGCTTACGGGCGATTCTGGCCGACTGGCTACAGCGTAGCGGCTCCCGTGAATTGTGGCGTGTTGCTCACGCTACTGGCTGGCAGTGCGGGGCATACATCATGCCGGATGGGGAGATAATCGGCGCACCTGCGCAACCCGTTTTATTCAGTGGCCGCAGTTCTGCCGCTGCCGGGTACACCGTGGCGGGAACCTCAGAGAGCTGGCGTAACAGTGTTGCGCGTCTGGCATACGGTAACTACGCGATGATGACGGGCATTGCCGCCGCACTGGCAGCACCGTTAATCGGGCTGGCTGGCGCTGACGGATTCGGCATTCACTTCTATGAGCAATCGAGCGCGGGTAAAACCACCACGGCGAACGTGGCGAGCAGCTTATACGGCAATCCGGACTTACTACGCCTGACGTGGTACGGCACGGCGCTGGGGCTGGCGAACGAAGCCGCAGCACACAATGACGGGCTGATGCCACTGGATGAGGTCGGACAAGGGGCAGACCCGGTAAGCGTGTCACAGTCTGCTTACGCGCTGTTTAACGGCGTGGGGAAATTGCAGGGGGCGAAGGAAGGCGGCAACCGTGATTTAAAGCGCTGGCGCACCGTGGCGATCAGTACCGGGGAAATGGACTTAGAAACCTTCATAGCCACAGCCGGACGCAAGACCAAAGCCGGGCAACTGGTGCGCCTGCTGAATATCCCGCTGAGTAAGGCGGTGCGCTTTCACGATCACCAAAACGGCAAACAACATGCCGACGCACTGAAAGACGCATATCAGCACCACCACGGCGCAGCGGGGCGGGAGTGGATCAAGTGGCTGGCTAACCACCAGCAACAGGCCATTGATACCGTGCGGGAGTGTGAAGCCCGCTGGCGCAGCCTGATACCTGCCGACTATGGCGAACAGGTTCACCGTGTAGGGGCGCGGTTTGCCATTCTGGAAGCCGCATTGATATTGGGCAGCGTTGTGACCGGATGGGACGTGCAGGCCTGCCGTGATGCGATACAGCACAGCTACAACGCATGGGTACGCGAGTTCGGCACGGGAAACAAAGAGCACCAGCAGATCGTTGAACAGTGCGAGGCGTTTCTGAATGCGCATGGCCTGAGCAGATACGCGCCTTTCCCTTACGACCAGTCAGATTTGCCTATTCGAGACCTTGCCGGATACCGGGCAAAGGGAAATCATGATGCTGATCCAATGATTTTCTACACTTTCCCGGCTGCGTTTGAGGGTGAGATAGCCAGGGGGTTTAATGCAAAACAGTTTGCCGAGACGATAAAGAATGCCGGAATGCTGACGCCTCCAGCCAGTGGCAGAGGCTACCAGCGTAAATCCCCTCGTATCAATGGGCGGCAATTCAATGTCTACGTGATCCACTACATGCCGGAGAGTTGCCAGCCAGAAGAGTAATTTTATTCACATACGTAGTTTTGGTGTTGGTTCAGTTAGTTCAGTTGGTTCAATTTGTAAGTATCATTGTTTTTTAAGGTTTTTTATCAGATATCTGAACCAACACTGAACCAACAAATACTCATTTTGAACCAACACCACAAAAGACGAGATTACTCACTGGCTGGCACTGAACCAACAAAGCAGGCGACTGAACCAACACGAAATCACAAATGTTGGTTCAGCAAAACCCAGTAATGGCGCGGCTTGCAAGCCCGTGAACCAACTGAACCAACTGAACCAACACTATTTGCGCTTACTATATAAAAAAATCGAAACGAAATGAGAGAGGCTAAAGAATGACAGCACAAATTTCAGCCTACGGGCGGCTGGTGGCCGACCCACAGACCAGAACGACCAACAGCGGAACAAGTATGACAATGGCGCGGCTGGCGGTGGCGCTTCCGTGCAATGCGGCAGAGGCGGGAGAGTCAACCTTCTGGCTGGGCGTTATTGCTTTTGGAAAGCAGGCCGATGCGCTGGCTAAACACCAGAAAGGCGACCTTGTGAGCGTGGCAGGCAATATGCAACTCAACCAGTGGACAGGGCAGGACGGCGGTACACAGCAGGGGTATCAGGTAGTAGCCGACAGTGTGATCAGCGCCAGAACGGTACGCCCCGGCGGGAAGGCAGGACAGCAGGGACAGGCAACGGACGCGCTGAGACGTGCGCAGCAGCCATCCCGTGATGAATACGACCAGCGCCCACCATTCGACGATGAAACGCCATTCTGAGGGAGATAAGCATGGTCAACGATAGTAAAGCAGAGGCTCTGGAAGCAAAGGGGCTGTATCGCAGGGCTGCGACGCGCTGGCAGGAAGTCATGATGCTTTGTGCTGAGGACGATGATCGGGAATGGGTAAAGCAGCGACGTGATACGTGTCTGACGAACGTGAAGCGCCCGCCAGTGAAAACCGATGATTACGGCGATCTGCATAAAGCAGTCACTGAGACACAACACCGCATGGGGATAGCGCAACCGAACGGTAACGCCTTCCGGTTAAATGGCGGTAAGAAGCAACGACAGACCACCAGCGGGAGCGACAGTTCGCAGTAAGGTTCGCACCAGAACGGCTGTAAATTCTGGACTGTTCTTGACAGATTTTAAACCCTAGTAGCGCTAAACCCGCGCCAGTCGTGGGCTGGAAGCCAGAACGTGATTTAGGTTGTCAAAAATATTCTGGTTCGCGCCATTGGTTCGCAGTACGCAGTCAGGTACGCAGCAAAACTGCGCATTCAGCGTGCGTACCATCTGACGAATTCTAACGGCGGCATTGCGAATGCGTCGTAAATTGCGCAGAACGAAATGCGAATTCGCAAAATAGCGGAGAGGACTGATATTACAGGCGCAGATTAGTCCATTCGCAGTTGGTAGCACCACGGATATGCTAAGTTTTGCTAAGGTTTTGGGCGCAGTAAATTGCGCAGGAATTGGTTGAGAAAAGTTGAGTTCTCGCCAGTATTCACAGGTGCGCAAAATTGCGCAATATGAAACCAATTCGCAGTTGCCTATCAGCCTGTAAGGCGCATCATATCTAGTTTTCTACAGTTGTGCTCAGTACGCAAAGTGGAAAATCCTCCGAATACGAAACCCGCGCATTGCGCAGTAAATTGCGAATTGCGCAGTTAACAAAATATCTGCGCAAAACGAAACGGATACCAATGCGCAAACCATCCTGAAACCCGCGCAGTTACTGGTTTTATTGATGTGAAATTGCAAAACTGGTGCGCAATTTACACTAAAATACACATATTATTTCGTATTCAATTTGCGCACAATTCGCAGCTAATGCGCAGTAATTCGCAGGAGGCCAGCCAGTGAGAGACAGAACGCGCAGCTATACCACCGACCTGCCCCGTATAGGGTTGCCATTCCTTGCGAACATGCGTAGCAGGCTGGCGGATGCTGAACCGGGTACGCAGCTTTATACCCAGACCGAAAGCGGAACGTTGTATACCTTCCGGCAAGCCGACAGCTACGCCATGACAATCAACGGCGTTACACGGGTAATCAGAACCACGACCACACAAGCCGGATATGGCGTGCGGGAATGGTACGTTTGTCCCCACTGTATGAAACGGGCTGCAAAGCTGTATATCGGTAAAAAAGATATTGGCTGCCGGGAATGCTGGAAGCTCCACTACAAAAGCCAGAGCGCCGATAGACTGGACAGGATGCGCATGAAGATACGCCAGCAGCGATACGCGATTTGGGGCAACAATGACCTTACCAATAATCTGTTTAATGACATTCGCATGTTCCCGAAACCAAAGGGGATGCGCTGGGCTACGTTTGACAGGAAGCGGGCAGAGTTGTCAGCAATGGAGATGGCTTACTGGCAGGCATTCAGTCCGGTAGTAGATAGAATCACGGGCGTGATTGAGCGTAAGACGGGGAAAGCAGCCAGAGGCATTGGCCTGACTTTGTAAAAGCAAAACGCCCGCACGGGGCGTCAAGGAACGGGATAGACTTCTGCGACAATTTGCATTCGCCGCCAATATAGCAAGCCGTCCACATCAAGCAATAAACTATCACCGGGAGGGGGAGGCCAAATCTCTGCAACCCTGAGCCTTAAGGACTGCCCGCCTCATCGAATGTTTATACCCGCGAAAAATAAAATTTAATCCGGGCGTGTTTCATCCTTCCAGATGGGTATGACGTATGACACCACGCGAAATAGCTTTATTGACCACCGCCAAACTGGAGCACGAAGGCCACCAGCTAACCCCGGCAGATCAACGGGAGATAGAACGCTCAGTTAATGCCGATATAGCCCGGCGTGACAAATTCCGCGAAATGATGCGATCACCCGCCTACCAGTGGAGGAAGCCAGCGCCGCGCAGGTAGATACGGGATTATTCCGCATGTAACTTATGCGTATTAAGCAAATTACCTTTATTCACCTTTACAGAATTGTGAGTGCGTCAGTATCGTTATCCTTCCGATTCGCATTTATTCAGGATTTGCATGTACCAGCTAAAGATAACCATCCGAGACAGCAAACCACCAATATGGCGGCGTGTGCTGGTTCCAGAGCAAATCCCCTTTAGTGAACTTCACGCGGTGATCCAGTTGGCTTTTGGCTGGAATGACGAACATCTGTATATGTTCGAGAAAGGTCGTAAAGGTGATCCCGGTAGCGAGTATCGCGTATGGGGTGAGGATGAAAGCATGGGTAACGCGGCAATCACGCCACTATGGGCGGCGCTCCAGAATGAGGGGGACAGGCTGGTTTACACGTATGACTTTGGCGACTGGTGGGATTGCCTTGTTGTGCTGGAGAAGCAAACACATGATACCAGTATCCAGCCTGTTAGCTGTTTGCGCGGGAAGGGCACTACCCCGGCGGAAAATTCGGGTGGTTTGCATGGTTACAATGAATTGCTCTTACAGGCCAGAGAGTCTGATAATCCTGAACAGGCCGAGATCCACGATTTCCTGATGCTGGATATTGAACGCCGGGTTTACGACCTGAACAACATTAACGACAGATTGCAGGCTCTTAACTGACCCGCATGTATTCGCCTGATATTGCGTTATCAGCGCCGCCAGTATCGCGCATAACAGCGCAGTGACCGGGTAAACCGTAGCGCACGACCGTTGCGTTAGTCTCACCGCCGCGCCGTACCTGACGCGATTCATACACTGTCACCCGCTCAAGCAGTCCACCAGCAACCATGCTTTCCAGTGTGCGCCGGGTTGATTCGAGCTGGTGGCGCTTATCGAACGACACCATGCCATGAAGCAGGTAGGCCACGCCCGACACATCGAACGGCGGCGCACCAATCTCACCTGTCACCCATTCTAGGTTATCCGGCTCAAAATAACTGAGTATCTCTTTTTTACGGCTGGTCATTCTCATGGCTGGCTGATTCCTTATTGTGGGATAGCACTATCATACAATAAGTGGGTTAAAGGGAGAGCGTTACCGCCTGATATGCTGTATGAATAACAATCAAATTTCAGGGGCGGAAAAAGATATGGGGGTACTTTTGGGGGTATCTATAAAAACTGAACAATAAAAAACCAACAAAAACAAAGGTTATAACCTATATGTGTTGTTCCTATTATCGCACCATCAAAATCAATAAGTTATGTTAAAAAACTCCCTTTGCTTACATCATGGTTTTTCGCGTGTAACTGCATGTGTAAGTAATTTTCGTCAACGTTTATCTACAGTGATGCTCTGCCATTTTTTTCGAGTTAGCTGGTTTTGTTGCATGCTAACCCGAGCTGGGGGCACTACAAAAAAAGCTGCTGTTTTAGCTAAATTAGCAACAAAAGCATCCTTGTGTGAAAGTCTACAAATTTTTAAACATAATCGAAGGCCTCTGTAATGCGAGGGCGTACGAGTAGTTGGAAGAGGGCAAAATGATAAGACGCTTCCGCGATGCGTCTTATCATAGTTGCGTTAAATAGTTCCTGTCCTGTAGATACTGATTTATAGATTATCCCGGAAGTTGTTTACTCCATTTTGTCAGTATATCTTCCGCCAACATTTTGATTTCGCTGATGATAGATTTACGTGTGTCTTTGTTGTGCTCTTGGTGAGCGGACATGACTTGTTCAGCGAGACGAACATGTAGATTGTTATCACTTTGGAATTTAGGTAAATCTAAATGCTTAAACACATCAGCAACCTGTATTGAAACATTATGTGCATCAATCCACTCCTGAACAGTTTGAGAATTCAATAGTCCACACAGATAATAGGCTGTTTCTTTGTCATCAAAGGCTGAAAAATAGACCTTATGATCAGGTACGTAAGGGCGTGTTCCTACTAGAGGTACATTGGCACTTCCGGCTACAGCAGCATAGAATGACGAAGACATTTCAGGCCAGATGACCTTCCATGGCTTAAATGTGTAATCACCAACGTTATATACGGCATGGAAAGGTGCACCTTTCATTTGTCTGCGATAAGTTGAACGTGCTTGCAGAACTGGTTCAAATGAATCAAACCAAGCTGCAGTCTTTCTAAGCTCATGCTTATTTAGGCGTTCTTCTGCTTCTGCATAATCGGCAGTTGATATCCCAGTATTGGGAACAAATGTGAAAAGACGGTCTTTATTGTCAAAATCAGGCGCATTGATTTTGAGATAGCACTCATCAAAATCGCCTGCCCCCTTAATGAGGGGGTAAAGATCTGTAGCCTCTACCCAAGCCTGCTTAACTGGGCCTATATCTTTTTTACCAGCCTCTGGTCGGCTTCGAATTTGAACATGATTTTCATTCACCTTCAGGATAGGTACGAAGAAAACACCGTTAAGGTCGGTTGTAATTCCTTTCCTGCCCTTGGTCCAGGAGCATTGACGGGATAGATATTTTATCGCTTCAAATCGGTCTGGTGCTAAGGAAGGTGCGAATAAGCAGGTCATTTCTTCCCAAGCTGACTCGCTGATTAAAATTTCGCGGATCTGGGCCGATTTTTTTCCCGCAAACACATCGA
>NZ_JBEFLV010000027.1:0-51444 GCF_040149365.1 Kluyvera huaxiensis | reverse complement strand
GGCGAAGGTGAGTTGATGGCTCATGATGTCCCTCTGGGATGCGCTCCGGATGAATATGATGATCTCATATCAGGAACTTGTTCGCACCTTCCCTTAGATGACCCCGCCATATTCGATTGATTTTAGGGCGTCGTTGTTCTGGTGCCAGGTGAATCAGTTCATACGCAGAGCAATCTCCGCCAGTATGCCGGAGGCTTTCTAAAATTGAGTGGCGCATTTTACAGGGATATCCACATATCTTTAGTCAGCATTTTTATGCGGTTTGCCCTTAAATTTCTGCTTTTCTAGCTATGCATGAGCGAGTGCTGGCGCGCCTCAAGCGTGTTCGTGTACCTGCATTAAAACCGCCCCATAAAGCGGGCAGGCTTGGCGGGGGGACCCGCAGGACGCAATATCACTCAATCCGTTAAAGGGACACGTGATGCCTGAAAACGTCCACACCGTGTCAACACCTGGGTAATTAATAGTGTCTTTCAGTGGCCTTAAGTGATGCTCTAATCCGTATTACACCGCTGAAAGCCCACGTAGCAAAGGGTAGCTAACGCCCCAATGGCGCTTTTTTAGCTGTAGCACACAATCGATATTCTGCAATAAGACACCTTTTGATGACAAGGTGCTTACCTTCTCGATACATAATGTATAAAATTTAGATAATCCGATTTCGTCCAGGATCATATACTATCACTCACACCTTCGTCGGGGACCGTCGTTTTCATGTCAGATATAATTCTTGCCCGGGTATCGCAAACACTTGCTACGGAACAGTCGTTAGAGAGTCTCGTTCGCCAACTGCTTGAAATGCTCGAGTTGGTTACCAATATGGAATCAACGTATCTGACGAAAATTGATACTCAGGCCCAGCTGCAGCACATTGTCTATTCACGTAATAGCGGTGATATGGTCATCCCGGAAAATTTATCCGTGCCGTGGGGCGACACCCTGTGCAAACGGGCGATGGACGATCGTTGTTTCTACAGCGATCACGTCCCTGAACAGTGGAGCGACTGTGACGCCGCGAAGGCGCTGGGGATAACCACCTTTCTTAGCACGCCGATACATCTAACCGATGGTTCGTTGTATGGAACATTGTGCGCCACCAGCACCGCGCAGAAGCCGCTGAGTTTTAACAGCGAGCATGTACTCCAGCTGTTTGCGAGTATTATCGCGCGCTACATCGAGAAAGAGTCGCTTGTCTCCCAGCTTCAGGAGGCTAACGCCGCCTTGATTTACCACTCCTACACCGATGCGCTGACCGGGCTTCCTAATCGCCGGGCGGTCTTTGATAATCTGGAAATGCTGTTCTCACTGGCACGGCACCTGAATCACGGGGTGCTGCTGGCGTTTATTGACCTCGATAACTTCAAGAAAATAAACGATCTCTACGGACACCAGGCGGGAGATGCCTTTTTACAACAGGTTGGGCAGCGCTTGAAGCTGGGCATTTCAGTCGACGATCAGCTTGGCAGGCTGGGCGGTGACGAGTTTATGGTCGCGACGCTGTCCCGCACCACGGCACAGCTGGAGCTGTTTACCGAAACGCTACGTCAGTTGTTGATTGGCGATTATTTGCTCGGTGATACGCTAATCCATTATCCAGGAGCCAGTATCGGCACCGTCGTTATCGATCCGAACGAAATGAATCCGGATAGCGCCCTACGCGCTGCCGATAGCGCAATGTATCAGGACAAGAAATTTCGCCATCGCACGGAAATTAGCGCCCAGAGGTTGGGCTAATTACAGTATCATACCTGCCATACAGGAATAGAAATCAGGATGTCGCAATGAGACTGGGTATCGCCTTCCCCATCGTTATCTTTTTTATCGCGGTGATTTTTCTGGGCTGGTTCTTTATTGGCGGCTACGCGCTACCGGGAGGAGCACAATGAGAAAGACCACGATTATTATGCTTATCATCGCCATCATCACCGTTGTTGGCGTTGAGTTCGGTTGGTGGTAAGCCTGAAATAAGCCGTCTTAGCGTCGGCTTATCTTCTTTCCCCACGCTTTTCCTTCATCTGATACATCTGCGCATCAGCCTGTTGGATTGCCGCATCCAGCGTACCCACGCACGGCGCAACGCCCCACGATACCGACAACGGCACCGGCTGTTCATCCGGGCTAAACGGGAAGACCGCAATACTGGCGGCAATCCGCTCTGCCACCATATGCGCATGTGCAATATCCGTGCGGCTTAGCAGCACGATAAACTCATCGCCGCCGCTGCGAATCACCCAATCACCGCTTGCACGAATGTCGTTGAGCATACATTGCGCAATAGCCTGTAATGCACGGTCTCCCGCTTTGTGACCATAGTTATCGTTAATCTGTTTGAATTTATTGCAGTCAAAAAGAATCACCGTCATAAACGGCAGCGAACGTTGTTGGATCAGCGTAAAAATATTGCGCGTAAAACAGCCGGTTAGCGGATCGCGATAAAAACGCAGATCGGCGTGATTCAGGTGATAGCGAATCAAGAAGAACAGCAGAATTAGCAGCGCTGGGGCCATGGCCAGAATGGCTAATGCGTTAGCGTCATGGAGAATAAATAACCATGTAGGTAGCGCATATTTAATCTCGTAGCGCGATGATACTTCGTGAATGCGGTAGCGTTCTAACCAGCGACAGTTATTGACGATGCACATGACATCGCCCGTTTGCCGACTCTGTAAACCCAGGATCAGCCCCTTTGGCACCTGATGGTTAAACGCAATCTGCAGCATACGCAGTATTTCTGAACGCGAAAGATCGTAGGCCAGATAGCCAATAATATGGTTACTCGGGTCTCCCTCGGAGAGGTCGTAGATATAGCTGACCACGCTGTAGGCTTTATCGCCGGTGATTTTATCTTCGTAGAAATTGGTGACGCTAATAGATTTTTTACGGATGCTTTTTTGCAGCACCCGGTCATAAAACATTTCAGGTTCGGCGAAGAAGGCGCGAGGGTTGCTTGCCATCTGCGATGAATTGAAGGTGAACGGTACAGAATCCGCAGCGTTAAACCAGTAGAACCAATGCCCGTTGCTATCAATAATATAGCGGTGAGTCTCGTGCTGTTCAGGATTTAAGGCACGAACTTTCTCGCGGATATATTCCGCCGTCACGTAGAGACAACGCGCACTGCGCTCCGGCTTCTTTGCCACCAATGCGCCATGATTGTCATCCAAAGCACCGGGCACGGCATTGATTCCCCAGTCATCGCCCCGGGGATGGAACACGTCGGCCTCACCGCAGAGAAAATGACGACTAACCTGCTGATAACGCACGCCTGCCGCCTCAGCCATCAGCTCATTGTCGGTAAACATGGTCATCATCTGGTTTTGCAGTTCGTGGATACCTTCGTTGACCTGCGACAGCGCGCGCTGATAAAGGAAAAAGATCGCGAGGCAGATAAGCAGACAGGTCACTACTGCCGATGCCAGCAACGACTGTTTCTTGCGTAAACTATCCTGAATAATTCTCACCGACACCCCGAACAGATGGCCAAAATACCTTTAATGCCACCCACGCAGTCAACTCGCGTCACGTTTCGTTTTGATTACGTATCGTGATCATTATGGACGATAATTTTCGCAGGCAGGAATTTGATCGTGTCAGGTCTTTGCCGCAATGGCAATAGGATTTCCGGAAGGCGAGCAGGATGCTCGCCTGGATGGTTTCATTTATGCGTGTTATCAGAACCTAAGAGTAAAAAACCCAGCGGAATGGAAAAGAGAACGGTAAAAATGGTGCTGTAGACCATGACCATAGCGCCCTGCAGCACAAACATGCTCGTCGTCCATTGCGAATACGGCAAGTTATACTCACGGACCACACCGCCAAAGGTAGCGCGCCCCACTATCACCACGGCGATAGCAAAAATCACCATCGCACATAGCACGAATTTTTTGCCATTCGGCGTACGCAGTTTTTCCAGAATCATTGCATCCTCCCGACGCGAATCTCACGATATTTTGCTGTATTTGTAACATTAATGAAGCATAAATTGAATGCTTTTTGTTGCTTAATGTTCACAAAAACCGGCGTTGATAGATCAAGTATTTAACCTCACCTTTAAGTTGCATATAAAATGCATTTTCTGATAAACAGCCGCCGGAATTTATGTTTTAATACTTTCAACGTATAGGGGGGAAACATGCTACGCATTCCGCAAAGTTGTATTCATACCCGTTCCACACCATTCTGGAACAAAGAGACCGCACCTGCCGGTATTTTCCAGCGTCACCTGGATAAAGGGACGCGCCAGGGCGTTTATCCACGGCTTTCCGTTCATCAAGGGGCCATCCGCTATCTTGGCTTTGCCTCTGAAACAGCCCCTGAACCGGAAAGTGAGTTGATTATCGAAGCCGGTCACTTTGGCGTTTTTCCGCCGGAAAAATGGCATTACATCGAAACAATGACCGACGATACCGTATTTAACATCGACTTCTTTGTCGAAGCTGATGTGCTGAAATCGCTATAGACCTTAGGGTCATGCAGTAAGGAGCCATCTATGTTACGTATTCCTGAGAATTTTGTTCATTCGCGTTCGACCCCGTTCTGGAATAAAGATACCGCGCCGAAAGCCCTCTTCACTCACCACAATACCAAGGCCCACGTATATGGCCGCCTATCCGTGATGCAGGGTGCCGTGCGTTATTTCGGATTCCCTGACGGTGATGCCACCGAACCAGATGTCGAACTGGTTATTGAAGCCGGTAGTTTTGGTATTTCCCCACCACAAAAATGGCATCGCATCGAACTGCTGACGGAAGATACCTACTTTAATATCGATTTCTTTGCCGACCCGGATGCCACGCTTGAGGGTAAAGGCCTGGGCAAAGTCGTGAATTCGCATAAGGGGTAAGAAGATGGGTAAGGCAACCTACACGGTGACCGTCACCAACAACAGCAACGGCATTTCTGTTGATTATGAAACCGAGACACCGATGGAACTGCTGGTCCCTGATGTTGCGGCTGATGTGGTCAAAGATCTGATCAATACCGTTCGCGCCTACGATACCGAAAACGAACATGACGTTTGTGGCTGGTAGCCCATCGAGCTGAAAATAACGGGGGCTAATTGCTCCCGTTTTTATTGTATATCTCAGTTAGTTACCCGCGTTATTCATCCGAATAACCTATCCCACTCATGCACATTAATACTTTTGCAGGAGCGTTTCGCCGGTCGTATTTTGCCAGGTTTACTACACACTCAACGCGAGATAACCCCATGGCCTGGCGTCCTTTTTTATATGTCATCATCAACGAATCGCCCCAGCGTACGCCCCGGCGGGCCAAACTGACGCTGGTGCGCCGAGCGCGTTAACGGTAGTTGCGATGAGGAAACGGGATGAGAAAATCAGTATGGTTGAACCTCGGTTTCATACTCACGGTGTGCGGTTGTGCAAGCCAGTCTGAGCAAGCTAATGGCGTTAAGATTGTCGAAGTGGCTGACCCAACGCTTAGCCTGTGTCAGCGTATACAGGATGTAAAGGCTGAACGTAATGCGTGGACCTTTGGGATGGGTTATTTCTCTGCCCGTAAACAGGTTGTTTACGATTTACAAGAGCAAGGGAAAAAGGCCGGGGCCGACACGCTGGTCGTCACCAGCCAGAGCTATATTCCCGTTACTGGAATAACCAAAGCCAGCGGCACAGCTTATCGCTGCGCAAAATAGACAAAAAAACCGCCCGACTAAACCGTCGCAGACTGCGGGACGTTTAGCTCAGACGGCTTGTGTACTGACCGACTATTTACTCGAAGAAGACTTGAGGATTGTCCGCAAGAGAGACAAATTTCTTCGTATCTTTCTCCAGCGCGCGAATGGCTCCGCTTTCAATGTCATATACCCAACCGTGCAGACGAATCGCGCCATCACGCAACCCTACAGCAACCGACGGGTGAGTTTTGATGTTATTCAGCTGCGCAATGACGTTCTCTTCCACCATCGCGTTCACTTTGTCAGTCTCGTTATCAAACGTTTTTTTCTCAACGACCGCTTTTGCGGCATCGGAATAACGTAACCAATGAGAAACCGCAGGCATCGGCTCCAGGCACTGACAGGTGGCGATGGCTTTCATCGCGCCGCAGTTAGAGTGCCCGCAGATAACAATATCCGTCACACCTAACGCCACTACCGCGTACTCGATGGTCGCAGAAACCCCGCCCGGCTCCGGGCCAAAGGAAGGAACGATATTACCGGCATTGCGGATAACAAACAGTTGCCCTGGCTCTTGTTGAGTCACCAGTTCAGGCACTAAACGACTGTCTGAACAGGAGATGAAAAGTGCTTTTGGATTCTGGCTAGAGGCCAGGCTGCGGAAGAGTTCCTTACGTTTAGGAAAAACTTCTTTCTGAAAGTTGAGGAACCCTTCAATGATATGTTGCATAGCAGTATCTCTTTCTCGTTTTTACGCAGGTCATGATGGAAATCACATTTTCAGTGTACCACCTGAACGCAGAAGGGAAAGAGTTCAATCTCATTAACGCATTTGTTACCTGTTCGCCACAAAGTGGGCGACGGGGATTGTTGCTCCCCTACTCTGCACTGTTCAGGCATGTTCTGGAACCACTACCCGCCTCGCTATGGCATGTCTAAGCGCTGAATAATTAAACGAATCAGGACCAAGGCATGAAATGCTGTATATGCGCTCAGCATACTTGTTCAGTGGATTTATCTATCCTATAAAGGCATTTTTTAGGGGGGGTATTATGTCAAAAAATAAGTAAGGAGTTATTCCCGGAACTTGAGATGAAAAATCCCCGGAGTGCGCCAGGGATTGATAAATAAATGTAATGACTGTTGTGAGAAACAAATTAACTCATCAAGAGAAGAACATTTTTCACTGGAATAGCCTCCATATCGGAATATTAACTTCCGCCATTCCGGAAAAGGCACTTCCATTAACTGTCAGATAATTCAAACAATGTAAATAATATTAATGATTGTACCGCCATTAGCAAAATACGCTTACTCTTTAAATGTTACTCAATCTAGTCGACCTATATTGCCATGCGGAAATGAATTTATGCCAATTAATGTTACCGGTATTGACCACTCACTTGCTGCACTAAATAGCGCAATCAAAGAACATTACCTTTGGGCTGGTGATTTACTTTGTCTGAACCTGTTTGGCGGTATTGCTGGATGTGACATCATGGACAGCGATTCGCATCTGCAATGTCATTTTAGTAAGTGGTTAATGCAACGCACACATGGAGATACCCTTGACCTGAATATGGTGATGGAGATCGAACGTCATCATCGGGCCATGCACGATATTGCACGAGATCTAGCTCAGGCCGTGATGGCCCGGACAGCAACAAGGGAACTGGTCAGCCAATACCATGAACGGCAGCAGGCATTTATTGACAGTATCGATTCGTATAAATCGTATCTTTTCGCTTACCGTAATCAGCATGATGCTTTAACAGGGTTACCATTACGCCATCTGCTTTATCAGGAGTTTCCTGGTTTTCTCGCACGCTGTCAGAGAAACAGCAACAGCCTGTATGTGTTGATAATGGATATAGATCGATTTAAATCCATCAATGACACCTGGGGACATAATGCTGGGGACCACGTACTGCAACAAGTTACACAGCGTTTAAATTCCGCAACTCGCAATACCGAGCGTCTTTATCGATTTGGCGGTGAAGAGTTTATTATCCTGTTGGAAACGACTACCACGCTTGCAGCACAATCCGCAGCGGAGAGAATACGGTGCAGCCTGGCTGACCAGGATTTTCAGATTTCTGGGCAATCAGTAAAAGTCACCGTAACCGGCGGATTGACGGAAGTGCAAGAACATGAAGGACTGCATGAAATAATTAGCCGAGCCGACGAAGCCATGTACTACGGCAAAAACAATGGGCGTAACTGTTGCGTGATAAAGCGAGTGGATAAGGATTCGTGCCAGATTTTACCACTGTGAATTTATACCTAAGCTAGTCACAGAAAGCTATCCCGACCCGACTCAAACCCAGCATCATCTATTAATCGTTTTGCAGAAGACCTAAAAAAGGTGAATGCCGCCCGGAGGCGGCAAGAGGATTTACTCGCTGATTTCCAGCGCATCCTGGATGGCGTCAGCCAGTGCGGCAACTTCCTGAGAAACGTTGCGCAGGTCCATCTGGGAGCGGATCCCCGAGTTTGCAGTAGAGGCAGAAACGGACGCTTTGGAGATTTCCAGAGCAGCCTGAACGGCCAGTAAGCGCTTGTGGTTTTCAGCAGCATCAACGCCGGTGGCGCCGTCGAGATCGAAGTACCCTTCTAGTACAACCAGAAAAATCCTCTATCCATCTGTTTTATAAAAACAAAATATCCATTTTCACTCTCAGAATGGGTTCATTTTTCGTGATTTTAACTATCTGATTTTCATAGAAATAAAAATAGTTTTGCAGAACGATATTTTCGCGGCCACGTCGCTTTGTGCCAGAAGCGGACGTGGCCACTATTATGCTCTGCATCGATATAGGGAAGGTACTTAAGAACACCCCGATATTCACTGACACTATCCTCCAGCTACCGTACTGCCCCCCAACTTAGCCAAGCCAGAAAGGCCTCATCAAGCATACCATTCGGATTTACCGATGAGATTCCCCCATGCACGGGAATGATACTTTCTACTGAACCCAGAAGCTTTTTACTAAGATAATAAAGTTTCTGGGTTCAGTGAGGGGTTATTTCATAGGGGTGCGTCTTGTTTTGATCTGATCACGCCATTCTTTCAACGTGCTGATATCTGCTTGCAGCTCCTTATACTCGGGTATAAAAGCAGGCATTTCCGTCGACTGGCTGTGCTCATAACAGCTGTATTTAGTCATGAGACTTTCAATCAATTTACAGTCTTCTGCCGTTATATCCTGTACATACGGAAGCCTTCCGTCAGTCTGGATTCCTCTTCTATGACGTATAACTACCCCGTTAAACAAGTCTTCCTCGACAGAGCGTTCAATGAGTTTACGAAAATCACTGCAAACGCCCTGAGCCAGCCCACGGTAAGCCATTGCGCCATGTTCTTGTCCAGCTTTGTAGGCTGAGTCCAGCCTAGTCAGGAGAATGTTATTCGCTGTTTTGGTATTCGCATTCCAGACCTCCTGATCCGCAGGATGACCGGCTGCTCCATCAAATGATTCAATGCATATCGATTTATGGTGCTGCTTTTTCCATGGGTCTCCCTCTTTTTTTGCCAAATCTTCAATTACCCCGTAAAGGGAAAGTCTGTGCGTTAAAATAATCACCTGACGCGATTTAGCGAGTTCAACGAGGCGTTTAGCAACTTGCCACTCAAATTCGTGGTCCAGAGATGAAATAGGATCATCAAAAATGAAGGGAGCAGATCCAGGCCGGTCAGTGACATCGGCTAAAAATGCAGCCAGTGAGATAATCCTGCGTTCTCCTTCACTCAGAACATTGTGCAACTTGTCCCGTTGCGCTCCTTTAAGCTGTAGTTGATGCAAAACTTTCGCATTTGCTGTCCTTATTTTTACAAGCTCAACCTGCAAGCCAGGGGCACCAAGAACATTCAGCTCGCGATTGAATCTGGCGGCATAGGCTTCAGTGACGACTTTCTGGGTAATATCAGCAGATTTAGTTGATAATGCACGGGAAGCTGCAAGTGATATCCATGCATCAAATTCACTTCTTTTTTTTAAGCGTTCAACTTCGGCTTTGATAGCCTCGGCCTGACCAGATAACCACCGTCGAGCTTCTGCTTCGTTTTTATCCTGCAAAGCTTTGGCCCTGTCAAATTCTGTTGCATCTCTCTGAAACTGATCGGCTTCTCCCTGAAGCCGGTCGCGGTAAGAACGTAAGTTCGTGATAGCTTCGGTCAAATCAGCCAGAGGAACTGCAGTCTGGGTAGCTTCATGCTCGGTGAGCGCCTGGCGGCTGAGGGATGCGGCACTCCAGATTCCCGTTAGGTATTTATTCCATTCTTCCTGAATCGCAGCGCCTGCACAAAGAGTAGCAATTTCGGCCATTGAGGGCGGAATAGTAATCGCGCCGATTGCCTGAGCATACAGACGCTCAGATGTGGCAGCATCGATCTCAAGACGTGATTGCACGAAAGCCTCAAGATTGTTCAAACGCTGCTGAGTATCTGCTGATAGATCCTGATGGCATAAAACACAACGGGCCTCATCTGTTACCGGAAAAGCCTTGTCTGGATAGGGCATCCTAGAATAGTCGCGAGCAGCTTCCCACATGGCACGCCATACCGGTGAACCTACGCCCTCCAGTAAGCCATCTTTTATTCGTTCACTATCAAGCGCAACTCTGCGCTTGTTAATAGCATCAGCACGTAACACCCGAAGACAGTCGATATTCGACTGGCTAAAAGCCTGTGCCGTCTGCTCAAGTTTAGAGATGATCTGATTAACAGATGTTTGAACCGCAAGCTTGTTGCGGGCGCTCTCAGCCGGATCTTGAACGCTCAGACGCTCATTCAAGGCACTCAGCGCCTGCTCATCCGTCTCAGACCAGCTCGTCATCACCGCTATATTTTCGGTAGTTGCTGTACTTAGCGCACCATAGGTGGTGGCAATGCGACAACGCTGATAAACAGCGGGTAGCCCGGGAAGTTTGCTGACTAGCTGAGACTGTTCATCACTTAGCTTATCGCGTACCAGTTTCAGGTACTGAGCTAGTTTTTCAAAAAGCCCCACCACACCCGGTATATAGGTAGCGGCATTCTCTTGGGTGAGATAATGCAGGGCTTCATCCGTATCGAAGATATCAATGCCTTTCAGGGCATCGATCGGAGGACTGTCAGGTGACCAGTCCGCTTCAGCTGCGCTTCCATTCGCCTCCCATTTAATGTGGCAACTTCGCTCAGGTGGTAGGGGATTAAAGACATTAGATTTGAGCTGAGCAGCTCTGGGCTTTCCGGATATGCGTTTGAGCACGCGCGTATAGCTGGATTTACCGGACCCGTTATGGCCGTAAATAACAGTCAGATTCCCTGAACCGAAATCGAGTGGTAAACGTGGAGCAAGGTTCTCAATACCCTTTACAGCTTCAATCCGGCTTAACCTGAACGTTCCAGCTCCCTGCTCTGCAGATGCCAGGCCTGGGAAAGTACGGTGTGTCGTTTTTGTTCGTCCATAGGGGGTCTTGAGTAAGGCAATAACCTGCTGAAGGTCATTATCTGTCAAGTCGCCCTGTTGAATGAGTCTTTCCGCGAGATCCTGAAACCAGTCCTGCTGCTTTAACAGCCACGCTATGATATCGGCCTTAACATCCATTACTACTACCCTCCTTCATTCATGACGATAAAGGAAGCGAAACTGAATGCGCCTCCCTGCACATTGCCACCACGCTCTAGTGGCATTGAGAATTGTCTGATAGTGCATCAGCCACTTGAGATGAGCAACAATTGATCAACAAAAATTGGCAATAGCGTATCCGTAATCCACAGCAAAGTGTTCACGCTCCCGCATCTCCTGAAAATGAAGCCCGATCGCTACCTAGAAAGTCCGGGAAGTGGATGCCCGCGGGTATTTCACAACAGGTTTGCAGGTTAGGCATAAGTACCTTTCCTTTTGGCGACTGGAAGTGATGCATAAAGGTGAGATTAAAATTATCCGAATGACTTCATCACTATGATACTAGCCTTGATCAGTTTCATAAAACCTAAGCCGTCCGCTTCTCGCTCATAGCGGACACAGACAGAGCGTAGAATTATTCGAAAGGAGCAGCCCTCAACAGCTATGTGCTACTCCCCCATGACACAGGGTTTCAATTACGGTGTCTGCGGCCAGTCAATTGCGCCATAGCCAGCCTCATCAAATATTTCACCTAAATCCATCACTTTTAGATCTTTGATATACGCCATCCATTTGATCAAACTGGCCCTATCATCGTCAGTGATAACCTCGAGCTGCAGCTCAGTACGCCAATCAGCGACTGTGCTATTGGCTACGCTCAGTAGATACTGGCGCTGCGACTCAGCTTTAGCCTGAAACGCCGCCTTTTCCGCTTCTGCATCATGTACCCACTCACTTCCATCCCATTTCATATACTGCTCAGTTGGGCCTGTTGATACAGTGTCAAACGGTAAAGGACCCAGCGCAGTGATGACCTGCGATTCCCCTGTTTTGGTACTGTATACAATGCTGCCACGATGATCTTCAACAAGCCTCCAGCTATCTTGTTCCACATCGTAGACAGCCACGTTGCCACCTGGAATCTCTGGCGGAGGAGTAAGCGAACAATTAGCAGGAAGTCCTGTATGAGCTGGAATATAACAATCGCTCTTTCCAATAAATTCCCGTGTATCACTTCTAAGATTATAAATTTTTACAGACTGAGCCTTATTTGACATTTTAAATTTCATTTTGTTGATTCTCTTATTTCGAGCATTCAGGAACATATAGGTGATATCATAGAGAAATCTAAATATAAGTGATTGGTTAAAATATAACTACGCAAGCCTCACGATATAATTGCATGCAATGTTTTTAACCGTATTTTCCGAGTTACCACTCTCTTCAATGATAATTTCATGCCCATGCAGCCCAATTTCCACAGCATGGGCGTGAGGACCTATGTTGGTTGCATGCGCATGTAAACCAGCTGCATTTGTTTCTACCCCGCCATACCACACCCCGACACTACCGCCAGAAATAGCCTTGTTATTCCAAGCTGTTGTCGGTACCGACTGTGTCAGTGCGTGGGTATGTACCCCATCCTCAGTGCTTGATTTTGTTCCATAATCAAACTCAGCTGTTAATTTCGTGCCCAGATCAGTTTCTTTTATTTTCGCGCCGTGCCCGTGAGCTTTGATACCATCCTCTTCATATGAGAGAACTTCACGTCCGCTGGCTGGTTTGCCCTTGATAACTCGATCTCGAAAATCTGGAATAATGCCTGAAGGATAGGGAACGGCTAATTTGGTGTATATTTTAGTGTCAAACACCTGCCCCTGCATAAATGCAAATAACCCTCCAGAAGGTAGAATGTCGGATGGCCACGGAATAGGAGCGCCAACAGGATACGTATCATTGAGTCCGAGAGTAGCCAATTCTCCCAGCCCCAGATTATCCCGGGATTTCTTTTTATCATCTACATCACTCAGGTTCGCATCCTGCCGGAGAAATAGTCCATCCCCGGTGGCGACCTTTAACTCGATATTTGATGTTTCGGAGACAGCCAGACGAAATTGCAAATTGATGCTTATGCCGCTAGCGGGCTTTTCTATCGAGGCACAGTTTGCTACAGAATAAAGCTCACCCGCATCAGTCAGCAGTCCCACCTCCCGTACCGTAAAGCCACCCACATCAGCAGGAATAACCAGGTGAGCAATAAACTGGGAAGCTTGCTCAGTAGATAGATTCAGAGATGAGATAGCGGCACGATAAACTTCGTTCACCAGCTTAGTCTTCGCAGGGTCAGGTGTCACCGCACGCCCACCACCATCACCTGCCACGAAATCTTTGATAATAATACTGGTACCGTTCGCCGCAGCCGCGGCTTCAAGTTCCTTTCCTCGGTTGGTCAGGATACTGTAATACTTTTCAGCCATTACTATTCTCCGGCATTAATCACAACATCAATGTAAGCAGTCGCAGCGCCACCGATGTAATACGCTCCCTTTGACCCCAGATCGGCAATCACGTCAATAGAATTCAGGTGGCTACGCAGATTCTTGGCTTTTTCCACCTGCCTGCGTATTCGGTCATAAAGCGCGGAATCAATGGCCTGTTGGCTATAAACTTCAATCCGAAATGTGTAGGGGTCTTTTTTCGGCTCATCTTCCCACCATTCGATCACGGTAGTGGGTAAATCCACCGCCAATAATGACCGCCGGACGGCTCCCGCCGTCCCTCGATGCTGGTGTACATACGCGGCATCCTTTATGACTTTACGCTTTTGTTCCTCAGTCCAGCTGTCCTCCCAGAAATCGACGGCGTTCTCCCAGGCAAGCCACGGCAGCAGATGTGCCGGACAGGTATCGGCATTTTTGGCTTTCCTTACCATGTCCGTATCCAGTGACAGAATTTGCTCTACCCCAGCCTGTTCCTGCGCCCTCTCTGCATGAATCGCACCAGGCGGCAACAGGGAACGAAATTTATTCGGCATCACTGATTTCCTCTGAGCGGGTCACGTTTATCGCGGTGCACCATGGTGCAGTGCCCGCCACCGCTTCCAGATCCGCAATTGGCGACAGAAGCCTTACCCTTGTTACGCCGGATTGCTGTAGTGCGGCATAGACCGCTGATAGTGGTACCAGCGCTTTGATTCGATGCGAAAGAAGCGTGTATGCACGCAACACATCAGTGGCATTGGTCAGCACCGTTTGCGCATCTGGACCTTCGGGGATATCCAGTTCTGCTGTCACCTCATAGCTGGCAATCAAGGCGCTTTTCACCGAAACAAAGTCGGTCAACGGACGGATTTCATCAGCACTCAACCGGCTATTTACCGCTTTAAGCAATACCTCCGATGCAGTCCCATCTCCGGTTCGGGATAGCACATACACATCAACTTCCCCTAGCTTTCCGTGGGTTTCCGGGCCATAGGCATCAGCATCAAGCACATCCTCATCCGCTGATTTAGCGTGAAAACGGTACGCATTGCGTGCGCCGGCGGTATTGAGCTGCGCCCAGGAAAGCTGAATACGTTCACGAAAAGCGTTATCATCCTCCAGCACAGCATCAACCGGCGGTACAGCGTCGGGATCAGCTGGGGTGATAACAAACCGCTGAACATTAAAGGCCGCGCCAAGTTGGTCCAAATCAGCCCCTTTTGCGCTGGCAAGAAACACTGCGCGTACTGCGTCATTGACGCGCTGAAAGGCCAGCGTCAACTGGTAAGCATTCACCTCTCCCTGTTTGTAGGTCGGATCCGACTCCACCAGAGCATCAAACTCCGGGTCAAGTTCACACAACCGCGCGAGCCAGCGCGAAAAAATATCTGCGGCATCCGGCATCACAATGGCATCCGGCACAGCCAGTTCAGAAAGGTTAATTACGTCATAGCTGCTTGTCATAAATCTGTATTCCTCCAGTGCTGACGGACAGCCCGTTTTCTGTATTCACACCCTCAATATCGACCTCAACACCGGATCCGTTTTCCAGAAAGGAAACCACGATCCGGTTCACCTTCAGACGCGGTTCCCATCTGGCCAGCGCCGTTGCCGTCGCGGCAATAATACGCAAACGGGTCAGATCATCCTGGGGGTTATCCACCAGCGAAAACAGATCGCTACCGTAATCCCTGACAAGTACACGGCTTCCGATCGGGGTTGTCAGAATATCGCTGACTGACTGGCGTAAATGCGCAGCGCCAGACAGGCGTTTGCCGGTCCGGTTATTAACACCATTCATGATTTATTCCGTTTGTTGTTGGCTGAAAGCGGTAGGTTTAGCCGAAATAATTCGGCCCAGATTTGTCTTTATTGCTGGATTTTTTCGATGATTTCGCTGTTTTACGGATATCCACAACCAGGTTGTAGGCATAACTCAGCCCTGCTGACGTCAGTGAAAACGTCAACGACTCCACATTCCAGTCACGATCCTCACGGGAGCCAAAGCCCGACGTTGTAACGCCCGATTCAGCAGTCAGCGAAATATGCTTAGGCCGGCAGGGTCCACTGAGTGACATTTTCTGCTCGTTGCGTTGCGCTTGTGTTTTTCGGGATTTCGCGTGCTGGTCTGCTGTGGCTTTTGCTGGCTGCGTGTATGGGTTCGTCAGTGATGGCCCATCATGATCAACCGTGCTCATTTTGGTTCGACCGTCGGCTTCATCATAATAACGCACCCCAATTTTTCCTTTCTCTTTACCTTCCTTACCTGTCGTTTTCCCTGTTGAGCTCCCGCGCTCGCCTTCACTATAGGACCAGTTTGAAACCTCTTCAGGTGTAATAACTATTCCACCGACCGGCCTGCCTGACGGTGTAGACATAGCCCCCTGTTTCAGAAATAACCAGTATCCACCCGCGGGTTTGCTGACGGCATTATAGGTTCTGGCCAGACGCGACAAGAGATTGGCATCTGACTCAGCAACCTGGTCCACGTGGTCGAGGTGAATATCAGCCAGCTCTGCAGCCACTTTCGGCATCAACCCATTATCTGCCGCCACCGTTTTAATCAAATCCGCGAGGCGAAGATCATCCCAGCTTCGCGTTTTATGGCTGGTTACATCGCCGGGTTGCTTCTGTGCATTCATCGGTGCTGCAGTGGCATAAATCTCCACCCGTCGTGGCGGACCACCACTGCCCACACCTGATACAACAAACCAGCCTTTGTCGATCAGATTGTCATTAAACCCCAGTGCCAGCTGCAGACGCGCCCCCTTAGGTGGCAGTGCAAGGGTTTCTGACGATAACGTAATTTTTAATTCATCGGCTTTTGCCGTGGCGCCACCGTTATCGGTCAACACCAGTTCAGCAAGGCACTCCCGCAGCGCGCGGGTAATATCACGCCCTTCAGCACTGACGCTGAACGCTGGCGCATACTCAGGCGTTGTGATTTGCTCAGTCATGTTACTCCCAGAGGCTAAAAGGAGACTCAGCCACAGGCGGGGTAATATCCGGTAAGGTAATGAACAAGCCCGCCGGATATACAGCGCCCAGCGCCGCCAGTCCCGGATTAAACTCCAGAACCTGCGTCAAAATTGAGGACAGATTTTCCGTACCGTAACGCGTGGCGCAGATTGCATCCAGTACATCCCCGTCATGGGTTTGATATATCATCGGCATAATGTTTCAGCGTCATCGTCCAGTTTTTATTACGGTGGCCGCCCCCCGGCAGAAACCGGGTGGACGTATCAGAGAAGTCGATAATCACCCACCAGCCCATCACATCCCCGGCCCCGCTAACCAACTGTTGAGGCTTTTTCTGGTCAGCAAGGTCATAGAGATCGTTAACAGCATCCACACCTTTTCGGAAAAAAGCATGGGTCTCGCCCTCGAGTCTCACGGTGCGGCCCGGTTTACCTGTGTACTGAAGCAGATCCTGTTTGCCGATACGCTCCTGCTCACTCCAGCGCCAGCTGGCCTCACGTGTGAGCTGACTGTATGCCGTGGTGTCTATAGAGAAAGCGAAGTCACCCAGCATCATCATGACACGCGCATCCTGCGCACCACGCGTGGCCGCAGATTGCGCCCTCCCGGAGTCTTCGATAAGAGGAATAATTTCACTCACCAGATATCGCCTCCATCGAACATGCTGTTATTACCAGTAAATGCCGGGCTTGTTTTCGTGACCCCCACCACAGCATCAGCGATAGATTGCTCACTCTGTCCAGGAGCCCCGTTAATTTCAAAGTGGTAATCAAACTTACGATTGTCGGTGACGGGTCGCTGTTCCGTTTGCTTATCGGCAGTGTCCAGACGTTGCAGAAGGCTATCCCAGTAACCACCGGTTCCAGACGAACCTTCACTGGAGCCCTGCATATTGTTCTTAAAGGCACTGGTCCAATCAAACCCTCCGGTTTCCGGAGTCAGGTACTCATTCAGTGACTTATCGAAAGCCTCGTTATCATCACTAAAATAGCCGCGTGTGGTGGTGTATGACTGTTTGACCCGGTCAGGAAGGTCGGGATGTTGTTGCAATTGCTGGTCGAACCAATCACCCTGCCCGTTACGCCTCGCGGTCATTCTGGCAATATCGACGGAACCGGTCATCGCCAGTGATTTCAGCACATCCTTTTGCTCACCTCGCTCATCGGGCAACATCCACGAGAGTTTTTTCGCCAGGGCATAAACAATTTTTCCGACAAATACCACACCCTGCCCGAAGGTCAGCACACCGGGATAAAGCTCATTACGCAGAAAGTTAACGACTTTACTGATACCCCCGCCCTTAAACCATTCGGCCAGGTCATCGGTCAAACGGCGGATATCGGGGGCCAGCTCATTGCCAAGCTGACCGGAGATTTCGGCAATGGCAGAGGACATAACCGTACGCAAATTGATAATGGCCCGGTTACCTTCCACCGCGCCATTCGCGCCCTCTTTGGTCACCATGTTGTAGCGGCGCTGCTCGTCCATCAGATCGCGGTAACTTCTCCCGGACTGCTTGATAAGCATCAGTAGCTTGCTGGCCTCACCACCGAAAAGAGAATCCAGTGCAAATGAGGATTTGGAATCGTCTTTCAGGCTCAGCGCGCGCTCAACAATCTTGTCAAACTGCGCCATATTGCTCAGCCCGGCAAAGTCACCCGCTTTAAATCCCAAGGTCTCAAATGCATCCTGCAGTGAGCCCTGCTTGCCGTTCTGTTTGTACTCCCCGGCTTTATGCAGATACTCTTCAAAGAGATCGCCAATGTTCTCCCCGTTCATATCGTATTGTTTCGCCAGCGTATCCCAGGCGTTAAATGTACCCACATCAACGCCATAACTTCTCGCCACGCCGGTCTGTCTGGCGGTTTCGGCATTCGTCGCCACAGGTGCAATAAGTGAGCCCATGGCCGTCGCGATCATTCCGCCACCACCAATAGCAAGCCCCGGTGACATCATGCCGCCCAACTGACCGGCGATCCCCAGGCCCCGACGGAACAACCCTTTCCCAGCGCCTTTAAAAGCCGCCATCCGTTGCGCCTTCTGCATCTGGGCATTGAGCTTTTGCTGCTCGTTTTCCGTTTTACGGATCTCCCGGGACACATCGGTGTAACGGCGTTTCAGATCACCGAGACTCTCACCGGCGATCTTCGCACGCTTAATTTCCGCCGCCAGTTTCGTCTGGTCTTTGGTCAGTTTTTCTGACTGTTTACCGACATCCTTCAGGCTCTTTTGCAGGCTCCCGGCGGAACGATTCCACGAACTGTCAATATTGCCGCCAAACGTAATGACGGCCTTAAGATTCTGGCTTGCTCCTGCCACGGTTTACCACCTCAAGTTCATCAAAAAGAAAATCGGAGAACGTACTGAAAGGCATATCAAGGTAATCCCCGAGCGGAAAATGCAGCCGGCGGCCGAGAAACCTTACTGCCCGGAGGAGTCCTCTTTCGGACGCTCCCCGGGCGGGAGCATAAAAACATTAAAGGTATCCAGCAGGCGGGCGTAGTCTGCTGCCGTCAGTTGCCAGATATCCTTTTCTTCAAGGTTGCAGAGCTGCGCAATCATGCGCGCTTCTTTTTCTTCTTCATTGCCACGGTCCTTCGAGTGGGCAATACGGTCACGCACCAGCGGCTCGCGCATGGTGATAGTGTCAAGCGTGACACCGCTGTCCAGCGCGACTGGAGAATGAAGAGTGATAATGCGGGTTTCACCAGGAAAGCTCATGATTGTCTCCAGAAACAAAAAACGGCCCGCAGGCCGTAGAGAGAATGAAAGGGATTTACAGGCGGACCTTCGCCGCCAGTCCTGCAAGAACGTCAATACCATTCACCCGGCGTGCAAAACGCTCGGTGTCGACCGCAATCAGTTCACGGCCGTCCAGAGTCTGCCGGTAATAGCTCACTGCAATATCTACCGTGATGGCATTCTCTGACATATTGTCCTTACCGCGCGCATCCGGCGTGACGGTATGCACGAAGCCTTCGATTTCCTCGATGGTGCCCCGTGCCGTGCCGTTTGCAAGATACCCCTGATAGGCGGTAAAGCGCGGGCGGCTCCCACTGACGAATCCGAAGGCGGTCAGCATATCCGCATCCAGCCCGTAAAATTTAAGCTGGCAGGTCAGCGCCTCCATTCCATCATCAACGGGTGTTGGCGCATCCTGGGCACCGGTGCGCAGGTCTGTTTTGACAATGGCCAGCGCCGGTGGCGTAAACTCATGTGCCCCCTGAATTCGGATCCCCTCCCGGAAGAAGGTCCAGACGCGTAGTGTGTTTTTATCGCTCATTCTGTCGTCATCTCCTCAAGCGCATAGTTGTTATTCACCCGGACACGCAGACTGATTAGCTCAGTCGGTGACTTTGGACCAAAGTCATAATTGATATACAGCACTCCAGCTGCCAGAGTTTCCGCCGTGTTCAGTTCGACATCCAGCCAGGCCTGACCGCCGAAGATTGCGCCAAGCCCCACCAGTTGACGCATATAGGCGTTAATGGTGCCAATAATGTCGTCTGCATTTTCACGATCCAGAGGACGATCGACATACGCCAGCATGGTCTCCTGAATGCTGTCCTCGATGACGTCAGCCGAGCGGCGGACCGACTCAAAGCGCCACTGCGGGTCGGTCGCGCAGAGTCTGTTGCCCCAGTGCTTAAAGCCTGCGCGGCGAATGATGGTAGAGACGTTCTGCATGTTGAGCAGGTTGGCGTCGCAGTTTTCCTCCCCGAGGATAAATTCATCGATTTGCTCTACACCGAGAATGTTTTTAATTTCCTGGTTCGATTTGCTCCACCACCAGCCCTTCTCGTAGTCGATACGCGCGCGCAGACCCGCCGCTGAAGCAGAGTAAGGGCGATAAACCAGCTGACCGTCTGTATCACTGATTTGTACACGCGGACGCAGCAGCTCAGTCCTTGCCCCGTAGGACTGGCGACGCTGCACCACCTCCTGCAGGGTGGCGCCAGCAGCACAATCTACGTATGCCACCGCGCGAAGTTTTCCTGCCATCGTTTCCAGCGCTTTACCTGCTGCATCGTCCTCGCTGAAACCCGTAGCAATCAGGATCCGGGGTTGGTATGTCGTCACTGACCGGCTGGAAGATAAAGCACTGATACCCGCAGTTACCGCGGCGCGCTGTTTCGCCGGATCTTCGTCCTCAGTAACACGAACGACCACGACCAGCGCATTTCGCTGATCGTTAATTTCCGTCAATGCCTGTTTCAGCGTGCCTTTGTCGCCAAGCCGTGACAGCATTGTGGTTCCGACAATCGCCACCGGCGTATTCAGTGGAAAAGGCTCATCCTCACCACCCGCCAGTTGCAGGTTGAACGGCACAACCAGGCCGATCCCCTCTCCGGTGGCCCTGACCTTACTGTCTGCTACATCACCGACCGCATTTACTACATCACCCGCGGTCGCCGTCAGCACACCTTTGTCGTCGCAACCTAATGTGACAGTCAGCGTCAGCGCTGCTGCATCCCAGGCGACAGCGGTGGGAATAGCGGCGGGATTCTCAGCATCCAGGGTCGCCGCCAGCGCCACAACCCGCACCACATTCCCAGCCCTACCCACCAGCGTGGCCTCAAAATTCACCACGTTATCCAGAATCGGGGTTCCCGACGTGCCACTGGCCGCTGTGCCCACCGACGCATCCGGCGCCGTCCCCACCAAACCGATAATTGCGGTCTGGATCGTCGTGACAGCCACCGTCCCCGACGTCAGTTCAATTGTTTCAACACCATGTAACTGAGCCATGTTTTATCTCCAGGCGTAAAAAAACCTGCCGTAGCAGGTCACATTGTTTGATTTGGCTTCCCGGTTTTCCCACCACTGTCTCCGTCGTGATCATGAAGATTATACTTTTCACGTATCCCGCTCATGCTGCCGGTGCCATCGGAAATGTCTTCCGTCGCCTCGACGCTACCGGTCACCTGCGCCCCCGCTTCCAACGTCGTTTTTCCCTTAACGCTCAGGGTTTCCGTGATTTCCACCGGGCCGTCCAGCGTCCCTTTGCCGACAATGGTGTATGTCCCCGCCGCAGCCAGGGTGATCGTCAACGCATGAGCTTCCCGGTCATACCGGATTTCCGTGCCATCGCTGTACCGGGTGATATGTTCGCTTTCACTTCCTTCAGGAGTCGGACTCCCGCCGGTATTCCAGCCAGGAAACACACGTCCGTTGTTTAATTCCCCCGCCTCTGACAGCACCGTGACCGCATCACCAACGGCATAAGGGTTAGAGTCAGAGCGGTTGGCGCCCGAGAATCCCTGGCACAAAGGGAGCCAGGCGGTGACGATATCACCCAGGTCAACCCGGCATTTCGGCACTTTGTCATGCCGTACCGAGTGAATAACGCCACGGCGCACCAGATTCGCCAGCCGACGTTGCAGGTCACCCTCAATATCACTCATCGGGTTTTGTCTCCCAGATCCGTCGGTAATCATCCACATGTGCCCGGCCAACATCAGGCGCCTTACCCAACCACGCCTGCCTGAGCGGTACGCCGTGACTGACAAACGGATCCACGCCAAACGCCGCCGCCTGGGTGAACGAAATACGCCAGACCAGGTAATCGTCCATACGGGGATCGAACTCATCACGCTCCGCTGAGGTAAACACCGCGGGTTCAATATGACCCAGGTCAAACTGCTGGCCATCAATCCACTGGGTAATGTCTGCCGCCGCCGTACGCACAAAGATCTCCGGGACCGAGGCACCAGCCCCGGCGGCATCCACCACCACAAACAGATCACAGGTCAGCCCGATATTAAGCTGGCCTTCGTTGCCCCCACCTTGCTCCCAGCTGTTAATGGTGAAATACACCGCGGGCGTTACCAGACCGGAAAAACGCGGCACATTTTTTTCCGGATAAGCATCGGCGTCCTGTACCCAGTTAATTCTTTTCAGCGCCGAGATCACCGCATCGTGATACTGCCCCAGCAGAAGTGGCTCAGCCATTTTTCACCTCATACCGAAATTTTTGCCTTCACTCTTCCGCGAATATCGCTTTCAAAGTGATGCATAAAAATATCTATCGCCTCCGCAAACGCGTTGTCCTCAACGTAGTTCAGCATTGGCTCGTAAATATCCACTTCCGCCTCACGGGTTCGCCGCGTTTGCGGATCGCGGATCACGACTGTTCGCTGCTTATCACGACGCGACCTGGCGACCTCCCCGTTGGTGAACGTCTGTGAGGAAAGCAGATTGCCTTTAGGTGCAAAACCCGCCTCCTGCGTCTGCCTGGTGGCTTTGATATAACGCCCCGTCGATTTATCCCGCCGCGAGTGACGAGGGCGGATCCGTCCGGAAATACGCCCTTTCAGATCCTTCACCTTGATGGCGTTCAGACCAAACCAAAGGCGGAAATTATCAAGCTGCGAACCTCTGTCTAACCTGAACGACAGCAGACGGCGGCGCACAAGGTTCATGCTCCGTGGTGCCAGTCCATCCTTCAGGTCAGCCATCGCCTTTTTTCGAAGCGTGGCTGCCGTTCGGCTGAGCGCTCGCGTATAAGCAGCCCGGAACTGTTTCTGGGTAGCACCAATCTGTTCTGCAATACCCCAGATGGCATTCACATCAATATCAACGGGTAAATCCCGTCGGAGGCGCGATTCACGGGCCATATCAGCTCCATTTATCGATTGCCGGTTGAGGTTTACCCGGCTCACCATACGCCAGCGTGACGCGTGTCCGCCCTTCTTCATCGGTACCGACGTGCGTAACACGGTACGCCACCTGGTTCATCACCACGCTATCGTGCCTGGATAACCCAGTGATATCCGTCGTCATGGCGCTGAATGCCGGGGAGTGGTCCTGAATTTCACTGCCCCCCGGCACACTGACAGGCGCATCAGGTGATTCAAAAATCACCGTCACCGCGCGCTGTTCATCACCGATAGACAACATGGCTGGAACCTCTTCGGCAAATGCCCGGTTTATCCGGGCATCCGCTTTCATCAGGCGCTCACGAAAGCGATTCATCAGTAACCCAGTCGAACGGGAACCTGATCCACATCGGCAGCAGCATCCGCCCAGGCTGTACCTGCAAGGGAATTAGGTGCTTCAGCCGTGCCGACTTCGATGCTCAGCTTACCGTCAACCAGATATAACTTCTGGCCGACAATCACAGCCTCAGCCGCTTTTGGCAAGGTAAACACTCCGGTCGTATGCAGCACACCCCACAACCCTACCGGGATGTCATCGTGAGCTACGCCCACCAGCGCGCCTGAAAGCACAGCATCCCCCGAATGAATATCGGTCGCACCGATATTCTGAAAATCCAGCGTGTTGCCGTCCTGCTGATAATTTTTCGCCATTTTTCTCTCCAGAAATACAAGGAGCAGCACATGCCGCTCAGTAATAAAAAAAACCGCCAGGCGGCGGTCATTATTTTTTGGTGACTTTAACCAGCCCACGCCAGTCAAGCGGTGCCACACCGGCATCAATGCGCACCTTAAAGGCCGCGCCATCAACGGTGAAGCCCTGCTGCTGCTCCAGATAAGGCGTATCGATACCGTCCAGATAGGCCACCTCGATGGTGTCGCGACCCTGTGCTGCCGACAGGTAATAATCGGTCGCGCTGCTATCATCCAGACGAGCCTCAGAGGCCACCGTCACAAAGTTCTGGATCGGGTTAACGATACCGCTGTTCGTATCCGCGCCCGGTACGCTTGCCGATTTGATCAACTGATTCGCGCGGGATTCAATCGCTACCGGCGTCAGCATAAACGCAGGACGAATGTTCAGACGGCGGTCTCCGGATTTTTGTAATAGCATTGCCTTACGCGCCGTATCCAGTCCTTCAATGCTCAGGTCGGCGGAGACAAGGTTGCCGTGATCGACATGGAACAATGGTTTTCCGTCCGACATTTTCGGGTTGCTGGTCAGCACTGCCCACACCAGATCGCCGACGGTTGCTCGTGCTGCAAGCCCCATCGCCTGTGGGATACGAGTCAGCATGTCCAGGTCATCGTTGATGATGGTCTGGCGGTCAATGCTGAAGAGTTCGCCGTAGGTCGCCAGCGCGATTGGCTCGCCGCGATCCTTGATAGTGACGTATTTATATTCCGCCCCCGCGCGGACCTTACGCAGCGATGCCAGCGATTCCAGGCCGACGCGGTGCGCGGTTTTGAAATCGGTCAGCGTACCTTTACGGGTCCACTGTTCGAATGATTCTGTGGCCTCATCCCAGCCCAACAACGCCGCCTTGTGCGCCACGTCCATCAGGATATTGCCGAAATCACTGCTGCTGTGGGTAAACGCCAGACCGACCATCGCCTGCGCCGTTCCAGCACCGGAGATACCGATGCCACGGTCCACCAGCGAGGCGCGCGCCAGTTCGCGTAAGGTATAACCGTTATAGGCGTTACTCTTCTCTGCCTGGGCATAGCCTGCGCGGGTCATAACGGCCGCACGGATGGAGTCCCCGACGAGATTGCCGTTACCAGCATGAATATGTACCGCACCCGGTCCAGCACTCGGCGTCGTCCCAGCCGCCAACGCATTCAGCAGCTTACTGCGGGCCTGCTCTGCGGAGCAGGAAATATCACCGATGCACTCCGCTTTCAGCGTGGCGAAAGCCGGGAATGCCTCAAACACCGCGGAAACTGCAGTGGTGCGTTCGGTATTAGCAGCCTGCATCTGCTGCTGAAGTTGCGCCGCCAGGGCAGTAATATCAATGTTGCCCATCTGCTGCTGGGCGGGTTGCGGTGCCTGAGCCTGTGGTGCTGGAGTTTGTGGCGCTGGCGACTGGTTAATCGGGGCTTCGGCGCGCGGCGTCATAAGATGTTTAATTTGTTCTGGCATATTCTGATAGTCCTTCAGTTTATTTTCATTCACACAGGCTGCCGCCTGCAGTTCAGGTTCAAGCCTGTCGGCAAACCCTTTTTCCACCGCCTCCGCGCCGTTAAACCAGGTTTCTGCTTTTAGCATCGCCTCCAGCTCCTCCTGCCCGAGCCCGGTTTTGTTCATATAAGCACTGAGCATCAGCGCCTCATTACGGTCCAGCCAATCGGCATAGTCGCGCATCTCGTCAGAGTCGCCGGCAATACCGCCCCACGGTTTATGCACCATGATCCAGGCGTTCTCCGGCATATGCACCGTGGCGCCGGGCAGACAAACGATCATGGAGGCCATGCTCGCCGCCACACCGTCCACCCAGATATCCACCTTCGCTTTGAGCCGGGAAAGGGTATTGAAGATGGCAAAGCCCTGCATCACATCACCACCCGGGCTATGGATATGAAGATCCACCGCACTCGCCTCAAAGACACCCGCCTCCTTGCAGTCGGTGACAAACTGCTGAGCGGTAATGCCCCATCCGCCGATCACGTCATAGAGAAAAATCTCCACCCGTCCGGCAGCCTGCGCGCGGATTTCATACCAGCACTGACCGTTGGCAGCATCGACCCCAGCCAGACTGGCCTGAGGGTTAATCATCAGCGTCCGACGGTTTTTTATCGTCAGTATCTTTTGCCGTTGCATCTGGCGTTGCTCCTTTGTCGTTGGCGGCGTCAGAGTCGAACACCAGCCCGTTTTCTCGGTTAAATTCTGTTTCACGCAGCCGCTGGCGTTTCACCTCCTGCGGGTTTTTGCCGCGGGCTCGCGTCCACTCTGCCTCAGTCCCGGCCCCACCACGCACAATCGCTTTCCAGGCGGCGGCCTCTTTCACCGGGTCAATCCACGGCATAACCGGTCCCAGATAAAGGGCGTTATAGAGCGAGTTTTTATCTACGTCTGGCGGGATAGTTATGCCGCTGAGCAGCGCCATCGCCAGCCAGTTCCGGTATACAGGGCGGCTTTGCTGCCCCACAAACCACTGCTGAAGGACGTTGTAACCTTCGAAACTCTCCACCAGCTCCTGCCGCTGCGAGCTGTAGGTGCCGTTGTAATCACGTGCAATGCTGGAATAGCTGCCGCGAGTTCCTGCCGCCACCGCACGCATCTGCCCGTTCCTGAACTCGTACATGTGAACGTTCGGGCGATTAGACTCCACCATGCCCAGGTCCTCGCCGGGCTTCAGTTCGTCGTAAATCATTCCCGGTGCAATGTCGTAATAACGCTGGCCACCCGGTGTTGAATAATCCGAGTCGCCATCAAGGGACGCTGCGTCCCCACGTTTGATATAGAAACCCAGCGCAGCCGCAATGCGGGCCGCCACGCGCTCACTCTCTTCGTAGTCTTTAATGTCAGAAAGGCGGGTTATCACACCGTGGATCAGACTGATACCACGCAGCTGGTGCAGCCGTTTACGCATCGCAAGATGCAACATGCTGTCAGCTGAAATGGTTTTTAAATCAGCGCTCAATCCGGCAAAGCTGGCGGGATGGTTTTTATAAACCCGGTAGCCCGTCGGTCTTCCCCAGGCATTAACGATAATCCCCTGGCGGATCTGCTGACCGGCGGTGCTGTTCAGATTAAATGGAACAAAATCAGCCTCCAGCAGCTCAAGCGAAAACGGCACCGACGTAGAATGCTGCAGGCCAGCCACATTTCCCCGGACCATCTGCGTAAACACTTCCCCGTCACGCAGCGCCGAGCGAAGCAAAAGCCGTTCGGCCTCAGGACGCGTAAACATCCCGGTCACTTCCGGGCGCACCGACCACTCCGCCCACAGCGCGGACAATTGCCCGGCAAAATCTGAATGCAGATTGCCATTCATGTCCAGCGGCTGCGGTTCAACGTGGATCCCGTGTGCGCCAATCACCCGATCCTCCATTTTGTCGAAAAGACCAATGACCAGATCATGGTTTTCATCCAGCCAGCGGGCCTGCTCGCGTAGCGAAGTACCGGCGGCAAAAACGGCGGAGTCAGCGGAGCGGGATTCCCGTTTGCCTTTCTGCAGGCGGGACGGGTGCGCCGCCTCATAGGCGCTTAGCCTGAGCCGGTTCTGCGCGCGCGCCGCCGCCCACCCGGGCGAAATGACGCCCAGTGTCTTTTCAAATATTCCCATGCTATGCCTTAAAGAAAGTTTGCGAGTTTGTGCGTGCCACCACGGCGGGTGAATAAGCGCCAGCGTCTTTCCCAGTATTCAAGTTCATCACGGAGCGCTTTAGGATCATGGTTAGTAATTGCCCGACCATTGACCCCGGTAAATGACACGCTTTTACCGTCCAGAGAATCCCGGTAAGCCTGACGAACAGCCTGCAGAGTCTGGAATACATCGTCCTTTGTCATAGCCATCCTCCACTGCCTGAAGATCCAAGCCAACCGCCGGAAAGACCGCCGTTTTGTACTGGCGGCTCAGGCGCTTTCTTGCTGGCGTGTACGGTATTCATGGTGGTTATCTCCCGGGGCCTTTCCCCTCCAAAATTATTTGTATTCATGTTCTGAGGTTGCGCCCACGCTGGCGGGTTTTCCCAGTCCCTGATCTTTTCGTACCCCCGTAAAACAGCAATTGCCTGCGCATAACAGAAAAGGTCAAAGGCCTCGTTATTGCCTTTACCGGGCTTACGCCATTTGCCGTCTGTCCCTCTTTCCTCATAGGTCAGCTCGTCGTAAAACCATTCCCCCAGCCAGTCTGGGAAATGGATAAATCCCGCCCCGGGTGTTTCACGGGCCAGGTTATTGCTGAGCTGATCTTTCAGGGTATCGGTCTGCAGGAGGTACACCGGCACTTCCCCGCGCACTTCTGCACGGCGATCCGCGCGGCCACTGTTATCAGGGAATGTTTTGGTGATGGTTTTCTGTCGCTTTGCGCTGTCACCTTTAATCAGGTAGACGCGTTTGCCGAGGCCGTCCCGGCGACACTGCCGCCAGAATTTATAAGCATTATCGGTTACCCCCTCTTCGCCACCGCTATCGACCGCCATCGCCAGCACCGGCATTCGCCGTTCTGGATCTGACTGCAGGCGGTAGCTTTTCTCCAGCACATCGCTGACCAGCAGTTGCCAGTCCTCGGGATAGGCTCCGGGATGAACCGGAGCCGTTTCGCCATGCTCATCACAACGCAGAGACTGTCGAATGTTGTAGCGGTCAATCAACCAGCGCTCGCCGTTTTCCCCGTAGCCAATGATCTGAACCACAAAGCGACGATTTTTACCGCCCTGGACATCCACCGCCGCCAGCAGAAAACGCACCTTCGGCGGCACCAGACGTTTTCCGTAATCCTCCGCCCGCTGCATCAGGACATCTGAGCGACGTTGTTCTGTCGCTGCGCGGGGAAGATAAGGCAGCCCCCAGTCGGTATTAATGACTGCCTTCAGGGTTTCTTCACTGCCGGTGGCCTCATATTCCTGCTCAGCGGTCAGCAGTTTATAGACCAGCTGCGCCCAGGTCTGATAGGCCGCCGCCGGGCCTTCCATCCAGAACGACGCGATACGGGACCGGCGCGCTTCACCGGAGACTACACCATCACGATCAATGTGCTCCCCTTCACGCAGCCAGACACCGCGACCATTAAGCTCACGTTTCATGTCGGCGGTGATGGCATTGCCACAATGCGGGCATAAAATATGTGCTGCTTCGCTGGCTTTGACTGGATCCGGAATCTCACGGTATCCGGTCATTGCATTCATTTCCGGTTGAAAAAACTCACCACAATCCGGGCACGGCCAGTACCAGCGCCGACGGTCGCCGCGGTTATACAGAGAAAGGATCCCTGTCGTCGGCGGGGCTTCATGTGGTGACTTCCGGCGCCATTTGCTGTCGCGGATATCGCGCCCGGGTGAACTCTCCACCAGCGTCATACCGGCGGACATAAAGGTGGTGGTACGTTTTGAAGCCAGTGAGAATCCGTCGCCCTCGCCATCGATATTCTCAGGGAAGCGATCGTAATCCGTCAGCGCGACGCATTTGAAGTCGGACGACGACATGATATTGATGGATGGCCAGCCAATTTTCAGGTAGTTCCCGGCCAGAAATGTTCGGTCGTGGACGTTGTTATCGTTCCTGAACGGGCTCAGTCTTTGTGCTACCTCTGGACTGGCGCGGAAAGTTCTTGCCAGACGTTTTTTCGAGTGCTCACGTGCTTTCTCTTCCGTCATCTGCACAATGAGCATATCCGAAGGATCACAAACGATGTTGTAAACCACCCAGCCATCGATCAGGCCAATCGTCTTACCCGTACGCGCCGGACCAACAAACACAACCGCGTCGTATTCACGGGACGCCAGGCAGTTCATCGGCTCAACAACATAGGGAGCCAGATTAGGGTCCCATTCCACGGAGTTACCCACACCAACCGGTACACGCATGTATTTATGTACCGCTTCGGATACAGGCATACGACGCGGCGCCCTGATAATGGCGGCGGTATTCTTTCTGGTTTCTGCCGCCGTCGCCTGTCGCATGCGTTACTCCTCTTCTGTCAATTCCTCCTGTTCCTGCGAGTCAGCCTGCTCAACCTTCAGGGCTATCTGGTCCCGCAGATCATCAATAACTTTTTGCACTCTAACCACCGCAGATGGCGTCATAGCGCAATCTCGCTCGAGGATATCAGGCAACGTTTCCAGCACCTGAACGACGGCTTTAGCCATAGAGGAAAATTCGCGGCTGACTTCCGCCGCGGGGATTAACTCACTTGTTTCCTGCTGAAATTTAAGGCGCTCACGTTCAGACTGAAACCAGGCTTTGCGATCGGGAGGAAGCATATTATCTACGTCCACCAGCTCCGAAGCGGTCGTTCTACTGAGCAACTCTTTGAGGATATCCAGCACAGAATACAGTTTGAGACGAGCATTACTGCCGGGGGCTGGTTCAACGTTGGTTAGCCTGCTGGCGACCGTCTGACGATGGAGATCGGTGATCGCCGCAAGCTGGTTGATATTCAGCCGGAGGTTTTTCAGTTCATTATCCATGATGGTGAACAATTTTTAATCATTTCGACATCGCGAATAGTATCACGACTGAAAGATCAGTAAGTTAAGGGAATGATGATGATGCCGATAAAATGCAAAAAACCAGCCGTTTTCCGCGTGTCCGCGCCCCCTCGGTGTTCAGAATCGCCAGGAGGACCCTCGAAAATGAGAATCATTATCGATGGTCGGATGATAAAAAGGCCGCCCAATGCGGCCTAGTAGTCAATTCTTTTGTCTGTACTCTTTGATTAGTTTTTCTTTCTTTTCCTGATAAGATTTGGCATCCGAAATAACTTCATCTGCAGTTTTCCCATTCAGCACAGTCAATCGCATCTTTTCTGGAGAATAAGCGGTATCGTTACTGAGCATCGCCTGTGTGGCGTAGTAACTTAAAGCATCGCTAATAGCAGCCTTAAGCTCAGTTTTCTTTTCATCAGAGAGTGAATCGATAACTTTTTCACCTGAATAACGAAGCGCTTCAGGGCTGGAGCCATCAAATTTAGGCGCATTATCGCAGCCAGCAACTAGTAACGATAGCGCTAACGCGATTACATATTTGATTCTCATAGTGTTGACCTCATCCATAATGGTAGGGTGAGTCTAACCAATAATCACAATGTATCAACACAGCATTATCGCAGGCCCTCAGCGAATGCCTGCTGTAATGCCGTTAGTCGTCAAGTTGCAATACGCCGTGATCAAGCGAATCTGAGTAAGCGAGCAGCCCTTTGTATTCGAGGATAATCTCGCCATCATCAGATTCAAACTCCGGGATTGTCCCGGTAGTGATGGTGTATTGAGGTTGTCCGTCTTGTTTCGCGAAGGCAGCCAGATCTTCAATCTGCTTAGCTGTAAGGATCACAGTCATATTCGTTCCTATGGTTATAGCCATTAAAAAAGCCACCAGCAGGTAGCCTTTGTGATGAATGTTGATTATTTTTCGAACCAGGCGGATAGTAAGTCAAACCACACAAAGAGTGATTTTTTATGCCTTTCAAATTTTCTCTGTTCAGGGGCTGGTACTTCTTCGCAACCTTTTACGCAGCTATCACGTTAGGTAAGCAACTTGGCGATCAAATTTGCGAAGGGTCACGCCTGACACAAGCGGCAATAAGCATGATTATTATTGCCTCTATGTTCATGCTATCGCGGAGTTTCTTTAAGATACTGCAACAGCATTATTTAAATGGAAAAAATTCGCTGTAACGCATCCATTATCAAGCCCACCGGCAGGTGAGCTTTGGAATGGCTACTTCTAGCAGTTAGCCTGCCACGATTTGTTATGCGCCAGCACATCACGCTTGGTCTGTTTGTCCATGACAGTTATGTCGTTGTCGGTAAGGTAGATTGGCGTCCCCCAGTTGCAGCCGGTATCGATAACTTCAACCTTTGCGGGTCCAGTGGCTGCGCTGCTCACGATCAACTTCGCCATCACGTAGACACTTAATCATGATATATGACTGGTTATAAAAGAAGCTATTTCCCATCACATCATGTATGGTTATTAACCAATCATTAGGACAATCATCATGTCGATACTTAAAGATATTAAGATGCGTACTTTACGACCTATGAAAAGTACCTGTCCTCACTGCTCCCGCCAGTCAACACACAGTCTGTCGAGAATAAAAAACAACATAACGCTAATCTGCCCCTACTGCGGCAACATTTATCTTCCCTCCGAGAGCAAACCAATAAAGTAACCGATTGATTTAATTATAAACTGAGGCCTGTATATTCTCGGGCTTTAGCTGAGAAGCTCTGATTTTATCAATTTCCCGAATTCCTTTTAGCTGATTATTCGCCTTATCTATCGCCGATAACAGAGGGGCAATCCATAGAACAGCCTGACAATATGTCAGCGTGCTGGCGGTAGTGGCGCTATCACCGGTTGCGTCAACGTTCCCGGAATCGGCGTGCATTGCGCTGGCACGTAAACGGTTCGCGTAGTTGAGCAACCCACCAGCGACATCAGCAGGAACAGGCAGATCACAGGTTTTTTCACGTTGTAGAATCTCCCGGTATTCGATTACTATTTTCTCGGCACCGGCATCTATCAGCGAGTTCAACTGGCTTGTATTCTCTGCGACCTGATTAAACCGGTTGAAGTTGAAAGCCTGAGTGGTTATTACCGTCGCCTGTAATGCGTTGTCGCTGCGCAGTACCCGGTTGTCACTTTCGGATGTGTTCAACGCGGCATTGCTGCACGTAAGCAGTACGTAGAGCACCGAGATGATAATGACTGCTACCACCCCAGCAACAACAAGGCCTTTGTTCACTGGTCTATCCCCCAGCACGTCAGCGCGCTTTCCTGGTCCCGTCGTTCTACCTGACCATAGCAGCCATTCTTCTGGCCTTTGGTCAGGCGGCAATCGCGGCCACCGTCTTTAATCCACCAGCGGATAGCTTCACAGGCGCCCTTCGTATCGCCAGCGTTCATGCGCTTATAGAACGTTGACGGGTAGCATTTGCCAGGCCCGATGTTGTAAGGGCAGAACGACGCAATGCCGACCTTCTGCGGTTCAGTCAGTGGTACCTTGATATTGCGGTCAACCCACGCCAGCGCCTTGTCACGCTCAATGGCGTTAATCTTCTTACATTGTGCCTCGGTAGCGGTCATACCTTTCACAACAGGCTTACCGTCAATTAAGGTAACGCCGTGACATAGCGACCAGATGCCACCGGGATCGACAACGGCCACCAGCGCATTACCTTCTTTCTCACTGATAAACTGGTCAAACAATTCCGGTGCCGTCGCCCCTGCGGCGAGAAGTGCCAACATGACTGCGCTAAACTTTGCCTTGTTACCCATCATTCACCAGCCTTTTGCAGAACGTCGACAACAACACTGGCGGCTGCAGGTCGTTCTTGATGTGGCAGATCGCTCACACCGTTCAAATAGTCATTAACCATTTGGGTGCGTTTCTCGTCTTCTTTTCGCTTGCGATGGGCATCAAAGCGCCCGTAGACAAAGGATGCCAGAGAGATGAGCAACCCTACGGCACCAAAGAACATGTAAATCATATCTTGAGTGGTAAACCCCAATGCAGCAGCTATGGTGCCTACCCACGCAAAGAACTGCGTGATGATGTTCCCAGAGTCATTCATTTTCATGGTCTCTCACCTCGCTATTCGCGGGTGCTGTGTTTGGGGAAATAAAAAAGCCGCATCTGATATGCGGCTCTTAGAAAGGGGGATTATTGCTTTTTGAGTAGCTTATTTTTTATTTTCAGAAACCATTTAGGAAGCTTTGTTTTTGGTCTCCAGATTTCCCTAGCAATCTCTCTAGCTCTTTCATCGCTCATGCCATCGACCTCGCTGAATCGCTTATAACTTTTGTATTCAAAAACACGATTGATTAAGTATCCCACAAAGGGGAGGGCAATTTTGCAGATGGAAAGAATAAAAATAAACGTAGTCATTGCGGCGAAATGATCGTGAATATTGCCGGGCAATGATTTTATGTACTCAATCATTTTCGTCCCTTTAACGAAACGCGGTGATGTGACAGGGGTACTGATGCAATGCATCCCGCGAATACCCCTGTCGTATCGCCGCAAAACAAAAGCCCCGACTGGCGGGGCTTTCGCTATATTCAAATTGTCGCTTAACGTCGCTGCCATCGTGGCGCAGCTCTGCCAAGCATGAATGGATTATCTAATTTTCTGGCCAGCTTTCAATAACAAAATAAAGAAAGAGCACAAATAGCTAAAAACAATCACTCTTCCATCAGCTTACGGGATGAGAGGAATACCTTTGCCCGGAAAATCTCAAGGCACCAGCGAACTCGCTTCCGCGCCTCTCCATCAGTCAGCCATGGGGCAATCACCTGTAGCTCTCTACTGATATCAGCAATTTTTCTTCGTGTGGTGTAATACTGCAGGCCGACAATGTAGACGGGATCGTTGATATCAAAAGCCGACAGTACAGACTCTTCAATAAAATCCACGTCGTCATTGGTTATCGCCTCATCAATGACGCTGCTTGGGGTTTGCGGCCAGATGATACAATGCGCTCTCTTTAAGGCCTGCTCCCCTTTGAATCCCTCGCTTCTAGCCTGCTCAAGCGCAACGGTAAATCGTTCCAGAGCTTTATCTGACCATCGCCCTCTTCTGATTACGTTCCAGCAGGAATGCTCACGCGGCATACGTGGAGCAGCTCCTCCTCTAACGCCCTCTCCCCAGGTTGATAAAAGTGATTTAATCCATCCCCCCTGAATATTGGTGAGCGGAGTAAAACGGCCTAACCAGCTTTTTCGGGGCGCAGCGGCGACAGTGGCGAGCCCTTGTTGGTGCAGACGGCGTTGACGTGGTGTCATGATGATTCTCCTTTACGCCAGAACGCCGAGCGCATAGGCCCGGTCCAGCAATTGAATGATTAATACTGGCTGCGGCGCATACTCGCGCTCGAATGCGGCGGGGTTGTCATGTAACCGGCGGTGATGAACCCGGCATAGCGGTAGGATGAAAATGTCGTGGGCTTTGGTTGCCATCCCGCCCTGTCCCCATCCGATAAGATGGTGGGCATCATCTGCCGACTGTCCACAGCACGCACACGGCTGGGTTTTAACCCATTCAATAAAGCGCGGTGATATCCAGCGAATACGCTTAGGCCGGGCGAATAATGTGGCGGGGGCTTCTGGGTCTACCTGAACCTGAACAACGGGTTTTACTGCTTTTGGTTCCGGTTGTGGTTCAGCAGCTGCCTGACGGGCAGGAACAAGACTAATCCGTTCGGCGAGTATGTCCGCTGCCGGGTATGACGGAACAATCTCGCTTTCTTTGTAGACCGACTGGAAAGGATCATCTTTCAGGCCAAGGGAACGGCTCGCCATATTTTCGGTTATGGCATCCCCTATCCCCTCTGATACGGCCCACCAGCACAACTCAGCCAGCGAAAGCATTCTGTCCGCAGCGCAGCCGGTTTTGATACGAACACATTCAATCACCCAATCAGCGAGGTTTCTGGCGATCAGCTCATCCAGAACTTTGTCGCTCTGGTTGCGTAGCTCGTTGTCACAATGCCAGCACGCGACAATTGAACCCGGCTCATGCCTGAACATCACCAGCTCACGGTGGTGGTAGTTGCTGTGCGGCCACTGGCATTTTGAAACATTACGGCCCAGCCAGTCCTCCAGCGCCGCAAAGCCACCAGCAACTCGAACAACACGCGCATCCAGAAAGAATGGCGTTAGTGTCGGATCTTCCGCCAGCAGTTGCCGGGCGTCCGCTATTCTGCCCGACGGCAAATCTTTCATGGAGTCCGGTTGCCGCTCAATCAGAATACGTCCGCCGTTGAATAAGCCCATCAGCTCCTTGCCTGGCTTCAGCAGAACAATACCCATATGACGGGCAATCTCTGGCATCAGGAGAGCTCGCACGGTTCCCCCTCCCGGATGATCATCTTTCCGGTTTCGCCCCAGATTTTGGTCACGCGCCCATCCCAGATATGGCTATCCTCGCCAAAAAGGGCATCCAGCAGCGCCTTTTCTAAATTGTCTTTATCAGGCTTTTGCTGGTGGGGTTTCCCATCCATTAAGGCTCGTTTCTTCTTACTCCAGCTCGGCGGCATCGGCAGCACAAAGATAACGTGATACCCGCTTTCCGGGAGCGTGACCTTGTTCAGCCTCACCTCGTCACAGAAAGCACGGTACCGGAGAACCTCCGGGCGTTTTTTCCATTTATCGGCGCGCGTCATTCGGGGTTTGCCCAGTGGGGTGATGTTGTAAACCTTCTCGTTCATTTCCACCCCCGCGAGCACATAGAGCGCTGTGTACGCTGGTGGCGGTCAGATACAGGCAGGAATGCTGATACAACCCAAAAGCGGGGATCAACATCGAGGCTTTTTTCTACGGTGATGTTATTAGCACGATAACGGGCCACCAGCTCTTCGGCCTGTTCTTCGGTCAGGTTGTCCTGATAGAACCAGTCTCTTTTCATACCGTACCTCGGCAGAAAAAAGACAAAAGAGAACCGCTGACGTGGCTGCACATCAGGGAAAAAATCGGGATTTGTGTGTTTTGCGCCATGGTGTCTCCGTGGCGCAGCAGGTATAGGCTGTTCAGACCTATGACGGGAGTTTAGCAGAACCGGATGGAATCAGGTAACCAGGTCGGGACTTTGCCATTTCAAGCATTTGAGCGAATAACGACGGTGTGCCTACTATCTCATCTGGCTGCAAAGGCATGAAGGAAATCACATCCCCGCGGCGGTACATCAGCGCGCGCTCGCTGACAGGAAATGATGGAAGCCTGGCGACAATAACGCCATCATCGCATCGAATTACGACATAGCCCTGATCAGGCATATTCTGTTTTAGATCCACTACAAACCCCTCGCTACTGCCCTGTTTCGGCGTCGAATTAATAAAACCAGTCGTCCGCGCTTTCCCACGTTTCCTGCAGGATTTGCTCGACTCGCTTTTTGTCGCCATCAGCGCCACCAGTGACACTCAGGCCATCGGTACTGGTACGACGGACAATCAGCTTACAGTCTTCATAATTCTGGCTTAATCGGCGTAGCAATTCGGCTTCCAGTGCAGGTACTGCGCCATCAGGTAACTTTTTCTTTTTATCGATTGTGACTTCGACTCTCATACGTCCTCCGCTCGAAATACTGTACAAATAAACAGTACACCCATGCAGCAGATTTATCAATCCTATAAAGGCATTTTTTGCGAAGGTTACTATGTTGTTTCTAATGAGTTTTCTGGCGCCAACAAAAAAACCCGCCGGGGCGGGTTCTGGTGTTTTTGGGTTGTTTTAGGGCTCAGATTATGGGTAATTCGTCAGGTTCGACGCGTCGTATTATACTACGGGGTAGTAGCAGGGAATACTCCTGGTATCAGTTTGCCTAACTAGGTTTTGCTTACTGTCTCTGGCTGATCTTCACTGGCGAATCATCTCTGAGATCAATTAGATGATCAGGTTCTGAAGCAAACCACGCGTATGATCCCCAAGCTAATTCTGGAATTGCCTTCCGAAAAGGCGCAGCACTACGATCTATAAATGCCGTAAGAAATGCAAGATTTCCCTCGCTAAACCCAGCATCGATAGCCAAACGGGTAAGCGTAATTTTCCTTTCTCTATTTATAGGACCATCAGTCGCTACTACTTCAGTAAAGACGACGAGCATATCAGAACCGGTTCTATCTTCACCTAAGTCAACCAAAATAATATCAGGAAGAGCTTTTGATGCATCAATATTCAGGCCTAATGCCTGTGCTAATACTTCATCTCGCGCTATAACTTTATTCCCGGACTCAGACAACCAAAGCACAGTTGGTTTTTTTAGAAAGTTTGGGGCAAAAACCTCAATAACGGCTTTTGCTATCACACTTGAAGGACCCGGAGCTAAAGTTCTTTTTTCGCCATTCGGAAAAGTGACAATTACTGCATCCTCAGCAATCTCTGCCCCGGATTTCAATAAACGTAACCTCGCAAGAGCAGCTTTGTTCAAGTGATTTTCTTGCCAGTTACTTATTGCATGTAATAGAACGTCATTTTCCAACCCAGTATCAAAGAGAGCTGCAAAGGATTGATTTAAACAATAACGAGGGTGCGAGGAGGTAGTTGGTATCCCTTTACGCTCAACAATCGCATTACACGGTATTAGGCCGTTTTTGATCGTTTCATCACGTATCGGCTCACGCGTGTTTTCGGCATACCACGCATCAACAGGTCGCGTCTTTTTTGTCGAAAAAGTCATTTTCACCCAACTATCTCGACTAACAGTATCTGTCAGGGCAGCCTGTGAATCCCCCATACTTACGACTTGGCTAGGTCTGATCCATCGTTCTAGACCTTCAATAGCTCCTGCGTAAAACATAACAAAAATGGTCTTTGCTGCTATCTCTCGGATTAAATATCCGCGATTCTCAGTACCTTCAGGAAAAATTAATGGCAATCTTTCCATGATAACGTTCAATGGGGGAATAACAGGTAAGCTCATGCAAACATCACTCCATAGAAGCCTGCGATCGTCCTCTCGATAATCTGTCTGTGTACACCCGCATCGAGTAAAGATTGAATTTCCATCACCTGCTCCAGAGAAGGCAGTGGAATAGAATTCAATTCATAAGCAGAGACAGCCACACTACCGCTTATACACCTGAACGCCCGATCAACAACGTGTGAATTAAGCAACACAGCTATCGTCTCGGGATTAACCGCAGAGAAAAATCCGTTTGAATAAACAATATTAATATGGTTTTCAACCACAACACCACCTGTTTCATCTATAAAATTCTGAGGCAGTATCACAGCTAAAATTCTTTTATCCTGTTCTTTAGAGGTTGTACGTTGAACAAGCACGCACTCCGATGCCGTCACTAGAAAATCCTGCCTAGGGGCTATATCGATATAAGGTACGTGATTTTTTCTGTCAGCACTAAAGCGAAAACCTTCTGAAGTGATCGATTCTGCCCAAATTAATGGGTAGCTATTCTTCCCTTTAGTCGTACGTAACTGCGACTTAAATCGATTCCAGACTAACTGGCCTGTGGATACTGAGTACCCAAGTTCAGCTAAACGCATAGGCATTGTTTTCAACTTGTCGAGAAAGCGGGCATCATCTTTAACACGCGGCAAAAGCCAGGTTGCGCCGCCTTTTTCTATCTCAACGTTACCTATTCTCTCGATTTTCGCTTTATTCAACCCCTTTGGAACAAGAGAAGACACCTGTGCCTGGATGTTATGTTCCCCAGCCCTAAATGCGGTCAACATTGTTTCCTGAAGCACATCATCAAATACACCATCTCGATCAGTAACAAAATCGAAAGCAAACGGAGTAGTTTTCTCTGTCAAAAGAGTTCGCAGTGCAGTGAAATACTGCCCACCAAGAAATGATGTGGGAGTTAGAAATGCAACAACACCTGTATTCTCTTTAACCATGCGAACTGCTAAGTCGGTAAATAAACCATACAAATTCGCATGTCCAAAAAGAGAACGCGAATATTTCTCTCTCGTTTGTATATCAAGCGTTACGCGTCCATACGGCGGATTTCCTATTACAAGATCATAACCAGAGATATGATCATGATGAAGTGCGTCACCAACAATAATTGTATCTTCTGGCAACCTCCGCTTAGCTTTCACACATAATGGCATGAGCACTGACTCAAGCAAAACCGAGCTCATCCAGGCTGCAAACGGATCAATTTCTATTCCCTTTAATCGATTGCTAATTCTCCGAAAAATCCATTCAGGAGAAGAACCCTTGTCTTTTTTTAGCATTCTTAATGCTGCGGGGGCTAAAAACGCCCCCCCACCACATGCCGGATCAATCACACTAGCATGCGAAAAATCAACGCCAGACTTTTCAGCTAAATCCAGCAATCGGGATACCAAAGGAGGTGGAGTGTAGTAAGCCCCCATTTCAGAACGGTAAGCAGAAGGAAGCATAACCGTATAGATGGAGCCAATTAGATAGCCCGCATCCTCTGCAGGAAATCGGGCAACAAGTGCCCCGGTTCGTTCAGCAAGCTCACGGGCATCACATGGCAACCCCTCCATGTAAACTGTATGCGGAACAGCTCTCATTTTAATGTTACTTTTTTGCTTTTTTGCCAAGACATCCCAATAAGCAGCAACAATACTGGAACAATATGAGCGCGCTTGCATTAATCTTGATTGTTCGGTTTTGTAACTGTTCGCATAACCTTTAGCCATGGCTTTACAAGTTTGATATCGTTCCAGATTGGATAATTCAGTATCTGTAAAAAAATCAAAATGTTGCACGTTCATAAGCGAAATCCTAGTGTATCAAACATGCGGGCCATAACATCTCATGGTGGCGCATAACAAATTGGCCCGAAGAATATCACGCACCTAATCGATCTCATAACCCGTTATGACAATCAATTCCTCTACACGAGTTCAATTGATGATTTGTCGTGCATTCCAAATGGTCTAGCGGCGCTGGTGATGAGCCGGGAGTACCCCGGCGACTTTAACCTGTGATAAGACCATGCCAACTTCAGCAGGCCAGAAAGTTTCAGGTACTTCCACCAGTAGCAGCCCCTCAAGCTCAATGACGCGTTTACAGGCGCACTCGAGTAATGGGTCCATCACTTCACCTCCTGCGGCGCTGCCGTTAACAATCTGCGCCAGGCATCCTTTGAGTCTTCCGCGCCGTAATCGATAATTGAATCGAACTCGTCCAACATCCCCAAAGTTGGCTCAACTGGCACCAGTACGTAACCGTCAGGAATCACCGGAGATTTGCGAGCCTCAGCCAGACCAGCTTCCTTGCCAGCCATGTAACACTCGCGCTGAGTCATTGCGACGCCTTCATAATCGGGCATGATGCCGCTCATTCTGGATGGTTGAGTTGCTGGCAATGCATCGGATTTACGCCGCCCCTGAAGCTCACTAGCAGCAGCACCTGCAAGCTCAAGCAACTCTGCCATTCTCCTGGCTTCCTTCTCCGGGCGCTGGCGGTAGAATGACAACGCGCTCATAATGCGCAGCTGCAGCGTTACGACCTGCTCGTCAGTTAACTGGTTAGCTGGGTCTGTTAAGTTGAATGTCATGCTGCACGCTCCAGTTCATTCAGGCCTTCACGGACTGCGTCAACAATCCGGTCAAGATAGCGATAATGATGATTCAGCACTGAAGGCCACTTCGCGTACCATGGGTCATCACCCAGCAGGCTGAGCAGCTTGTCACCGACGAGATAATTGCAGCAGCTCGCCTTCACATCATCAGCATCTTCAGCTTCATCCCACATTGAGCGGGCTTCATTGCCGTCAATTTCCTGCTCACGACGCAGCTTGATAATCTCACTCTTAACGAAAACCAGGTTGGCATCATTGTCATCATCAACCGTGATTTGCAGTTGCGGATCAAAATAGCCGATAAGGTACTCGTTGCTGACGCGCTTCATGAATTTCTGCACGGTGTCGCCGCCCATGGCAAACCAGGCGCCGGTCCACGCCTTACCGAAGCAGGTGATAGTGATTCGACCTTTGCCTGGTTCATAGTTTTCAATCATCACGCTAACCGGGTCGAGGCGTTCTGCTCCAGTGACAGTGAATGCCAGCACATCCATTTTTTCGACTGCGATGCTCATTGCGCACCTCCTTGGCGTAACCAGATGCACACAGCGCCATCTTCAGTGTCATGGATGGAACCGACAAACCAACCTTCACCAGCAGGCGCTTCAGGCTGCCAGGTAGAGATATCGTACCCATCAACTTCAGGGTCGATATCTTCTTCATCACGATATTCCACGGTCCACTGCAGTCCTTGTGCTTTCATCCAGTCATTGAATTCAGCAGATGGAATGTGCTCACGACCAGCGCAAAACTCATCGTAAAGTGGGTGAGTCCAATAACCGTATTGGTCACGCTCAACTGGCATAGCTACGATTTTAGTGTTCATGATTTAGCTCCTTGGCGTAACTGGGCGGCGATATCTTCGAGTACGCCATCGGCGAATGAGCGATCAAAATCACCTTCCGGCGAATCGGCCATAAACTCTGTTGCCGTCAGGATCATCCGGGCAATATCAGCAGCGTTCTTCGCAGTATCTTCAATGAATCCAGCTTCCCACGCAGCCAACATCCGATTAGCAACAAAGTGAGCACCCTCCTGGCGGGCGAGCGCCCGAACTTCAGCCAGGTACGCGTCTGTTGCCTTGAATGGATTTTCAGCATCAACATCGCGAGATACGTATGCGTTAATTTCAGAAACGTAATCCATCGGAACACCGGCATACAGGTATTCGTCTGCATTCACGTACTCGTCGTGGTTTTCGCTAATGTCAGTCAACAGGCGCAACATTTGCCCGTTCTCTGCGACCGCCGCCGCCAGCTGCAGCTGTAATTCTTCGTATGTTGGTTTCATGCCTGAACCCTCCGTTCTAAATACACATACTGCTTAACCATGCCTGCTGGGAGTTCCAGCTTTTCGGCAATTACGCTAAGTGCGATCCCTTCAGAGTGCAGTTCGCGTGCTAGCGCAACATCAGCGGCCAGGTATTTAACTGACTGGTGAAACTGACCGCAGAGACGCAAATTTATGCCTGCTTCTCGTGCCTTAGTGCGGATTGCGGCATCAGTTCGCCCTATCAGCAGACCAATCTGTTTAACCCGCATTTTCCCGCTACACAGCCGCACAACCATCAACTCAGCCCGGCACCAGTCCTTACCTTTTTTCCGAAGTTTCTTTGCCATGATTAGCACCTTTGAGCATTACGCAGGCAGCGGTTGCGCAGCCTTGCAATGCCCCATAGTTCGTTTGAAGTGCTAGTCATCCCCATGATCGAGGTGTAAGCCGTCGCAGCTCTCCGCCAGAGCCCTTTGCTCTCTAGCGCTTTGGCCTTTGCCATCGCCTCCTGAACTTCCTGCAGGTTTTCTGGTGCAGAGCGCGGCGCCATATCTGGCAATTCAACATCGGGGATCTCAACGCCTGCACGTACCCGGTAAACGTACTGAGTGCCGTTGTTAATTCGCCCCAGCTTTCCTGCGTAGTACAGCTGGCGCAGATGATTTCCCGCACTGCTTGACGGAAGATCCAGCGCTTCGCAAATATCCTGCAGGACGCAATCAGGCGTTCTGCCCACAATGGCGAGCACCAGCTGCGCCTGTGTTACTCGGTCTTTGGTCTTTTTGGTCATTGGTCAAAACTCGCTTACTTGGTTAAACCTGCCGCTTTGCGGCGCTTGTACTCGTCCATCAGTATTTGCGCTGGCGTTGGCCCCGAAGGGTGACTTGGCGCAGCTAACTGGCGGCGTATCGGCGGGATTGAAAAGCCGTTAGCCAGATGCTTCGTCCACTTCGTCAGTAACTTATCTGCCAGCTTTTTTAGCTCTCCTTCTGTCAGACTTCTTTCCACTCCGGTTCTGCGCATTTCAATGCAGATGTGATAGAGCACGTCCTGTTTCCACGGGTATTTGTCGCTCCCCGAATAACGGTATGATTCGTTTCGCCAGAGTCTGTACTCTGTAAGAACGGCGTCAGAGGTCAGATTGAATGGGTTGGCGCCGCTGGAAGAAACCAACGAAACAAACTCGGCAAGATCTGGCGGCCATGTGTGACCCAAAGCACACCGCTCCATGCACTGGCTACACACCAGCGCAATCTGGGCTTCACTCATCGTTCCAATTTGGGCCATCCAGAGTTCTGACGGTTCTTCCCCGTTCTTCTGAATCCAGCGATTCGAAAATATCTCGCCCATGACTTCCCACAGACGCCAGGCCGTTTCGCTCGCCTGAGTGTTCTGCAGCGCGTTGCCGTTGTTCACGGGCTGCTCGTATCTGTTGAACAGCTCTGGATGCTGCTGGTTCAGTTCGCGTTCCCACATGACCTGTTTCCCCTTGTGCTGGTTTTGACTGGGCTACTGCCCTGTTTAGGTGCCGGGCTAACTTCTGCTCCCACTGAACTTGATGAAAAACTTTCCCCTCAGCCTGCCAGTAGGCAATGAAACTACTCAGCTCCGCCGGAAGGTTTAGCCCTTGCTTAACAGGCATCCCCCAAAGCACCGCTTGCCGCTGGAAATCGCCGGAAGGTTTCCAGCCCTGGTACATTTGGAATTTTCCAAACGACTGGCTACCACCAAACGCAATTCCGGGCTGTCCAGGATAATCCGGGGTATCTGGTCCGACCATTTCTCTATGTATGGGGTTTAGATCTTTAGGTTCCTTTGGTAGATTCCGGATCCCGTTTTTGGGATCGTTTGACGGAAAAAACGGGATCGTTTGGTTGTTTTTCATACCGGAAACACAACCGTTTTCGGTATCGTTTGATGGTGTAACAACCCCGTTTTTGGGTGCATTTAAACGATCCCGATTTTGGTAATGTTCCCGTTTTCGGGTGTGTTCTAAATCTCCAATGCTTTCTTCCACACCAAGGAGACGGTACACAGGAATTTGTTTTGTCCTGCCCCGACGTTCACCGGTATCCTGAATCAGCCCAACGGACACTAAATATTGCAGGCTGGACTGAACGGTTTTCTTATCCAGTTCAGTTGCTTCGGCTAGCGCTGGAATGGATGGAAAAGCACAAAGATCCGCCCCACACATATCTGCAAGCCAGGTTAATACCGCCTTTGCAGATGATTTCCCGGTCTTCACCTTTTTGGCCCATCGCATTGCGTCAATGCTCATGCGGCCTCCTCTCGATTCTTTACGGTACTCATTGGTCAAAACTCGATTAAAAACACTGTGGCGCTACGGCGGCTACGCTCGCCAGTAGTGGTCCCGCCAGATCTGATGGAAGCAGGTTAAACAATGCGATTGCAGCCTCTCTTATCTCGCGTTCAAGCTTCTGAACCGGAGCGCCTAACAACTTCGCCTGGTGAGCATCGCTACACTCTTTGATCGCACTGGCCACCAGCTCTGTTTCCGTTAACCCGCGCTTTAAACCGTACTTACGGGCTACTTCAATCGGCATCGCATCAGCAATCGCCGTGGAAAGCTGGATGACATAGCCGGTGTATTTCTCAGAACTGTTTTCGTTTTTCAGGTAGCGGTACAGGTTTTGCTTGTTAACACTGATGCCGCGACCGTTTTGTTTTTCCCACTGTTCGGCCACCAGCTGCGCCACCACATCCTGTGCTTTGCCGGGGATCGTGGATTCCCATTCCTGCACTGCCGCATAAATTTTCTGGCACTGCATGCCATCGCGGCGACGTGGCGAATACTGATTTTTTGTTTTCAGCTTTAGGTTCACCGGTTCGATAAGATGATTGAAGGTACTAGGTTGCATTTATCAGCCCTCTTTTTTAGATGGAGGAAAAACGTCATCAAGGCAGCACACAACACCCAAAGAATTAAGAGCAGCAACGATAGAGCGAGAGTCAGCAAGGCTTGGGGTTCGAGTATTAACTTCGTAATTAGCAAGTCTTGATTGTCCCCAGCCAATCCTTTGAGCAAGGATTTGTTGTGATAAGCCGCCTTTTTTTCGGTATTTCGAAATCAGATTCATATTGTTCTCCATGTTTATGTCGCCATTATTCACATATCGTGAATATCATGTCAATACAATACGTGAGTAACTTAGTTTCACCGAGCGTGATAAAATTTACTGATGAAGACACTTGCAGAAACAATCGGCGAAAGACTACGTAACCTTCGGACCAAGAAGGGGATGAGCCAGTCTCAGTTAGCAAAGCTATGCGGCTGGTCAGCGTCGTCACGCGTAGCAAATTATGAAATTGGCACCAGAAACATTGGGGCCGATGATGCAATCCTGCTCGCGAGAAACCTCGATACTTCACCGAGTTACATACTGTTTGGTGACGCAGAGAGTTGTGGAGAGCAACTCCCGCAGAGACAAAGAAAACTGCTAAACCTCTTTGAACAACTTCCCGAAGCTGAACAAGATCGCATGATTGACTTGTTTGAGACTCGACTCAAAGAGATAGACGAGTATGTTGATAAGTACTTACGCGGTAGATTTAAACCTTCGGACTCGTAAGATCTAAACCTCATTTCCCCTATCTAAAATAGCCAAGCCTAACCGGTTGGCTTTTTTACGCCCATGCATTTCACAAAACGTATTGACGACAATCTCACGATATGTGAGTATTATTTCGAAACGTCGTCATTGAAAGCAAATCTCAGATGACAACCATCAACGCGCAGCAGGTATCACCGTTCCGTCAGCCAGACGTTAAAGGCACACAGGAGAAATCATGATTGATTTTGCACGCAGACCAGCACGCCAGCAGGCCGTGAAGCTGAGTTGTTTTGCAGCCCGACCAGCTCGGCAACAAGCCGTGAAATTGAATTTAATCGAAGTGTGGATCCGCCGACTCTGCTACTTCCTCGCCCAGAAAGGCGACCCGGCTGCCGACCAACAGCCAGTAAAAAGTTTCTAATCGAGTTTTGACCAATGGCCGTCGCGGCCGGAGATGTGAATATGGAATTTGGAATGAAACGCGTTCTGGCATCCGTCCAGGCCGTCGCTACCCTGAACAAAATGTACGATGGTTCGCCGGTGTCCCTGACGGCTATCAGCAAAGAATCAAAGCTGTCCACTTCATACCTTGAGCAGATCTTCAAAAAGCTGCGCAACGGTAACCTGGTTATCTCGCAGCGCGGACCCGGTGGCGGTTATAGCCCTAGAGGCGAAGACATCACTGTTACAGACGTAATCACTGCGGTATCTAAACTGCCAGCCCATAAAACCTTTGAGCCTATCCTGCGAGCGCTTGACGGCGTTCGCGTGTCGCAACTGCTGAGGGGCGATTCCCCAGCCCCATAAAGCACAAAACCCGCGCAAGGCGGGTTAAGCACCCGGAAAGCCGACCAAAGCGTTCCGGTTTCGAGTTTTGACCAATGACCACCACCAAGGCGGCTGCCATCAGCTGCCGGGTATCTTACAACCTGAAGGAGCCCGAACGCAATGAACAACTATGCGTACCTGATTAAAGCAAAAGCGAAAGCCACTGAGGCTAAAAGCATTTTTTGCTGGTTTTCTGCAAAATCTGATTCGCGAGCAGACCGCGAGATACTGAACATTCTTGAGGATGAAGGGATCACCGTCGGGCGTGCTGCCGACCACCAGCTCCCTATCCGCACAAACTTTCCAGTTCTGGACGATCTACCGGCAGAAAGCGTACTGGATGACACCTGGTGCGACCGTTACCAGCTCGATGACAACAACTGCTGGCAAAAAATCGTTGTGAAATCCACAACCGAAAGTAACGACTACCTTTCTGTTCGCGAGCTCTCCCCCGCTCAGCAGGTGGCCTGTCACTTGCTCTACGGCAAGCAGCACCCATCACAGGAAGAAGTCAGCACCATCAATGAATATCTCGAGAATAAAGATGGTACTCACAATGCGCTGTGTGTCGCAGCTGCTGCGCTAACATCCCCGGACGTTTTAGAACTGACAGATAAACTCGCGGCAAAACTTATTGAGTCAGGCTGCGCCTGTGCGGCGCGTAGCTTGCTGGTTAAGCTGTTGGCAGAAATCTGGCATGAAAAAACTGATGAAATGACCGGGCAGGACATAGCCCTGTTTGTCCAGGACTATGAAACATGCGACACCGAAGATGAGCGCGTTGCAGTAGTAGAAGCCTGGTCACGGAAGCAAGAGCCACAAACCGAGCCAGAAAACATGCAGGTATCGGTTGCCAGCATGTCATTCCGCCGTCGTTTGCTGGCGCAATACTTAACTCATGAACTGGTTACCATCGCCGACGCGGACCTAATTAAACAAATCGCTGACGCCGAAACAGACACCGATAACAGCTACGTTCAGAATCTGCTTCTGGCCGCCGAGAACGCCGGTGAGTTTAAGGATAAGGCGAACGACGCAAACCTTAGTTTCCTGTGTGAAGCGATCAAATCAATCTGGCCGTCTGAAAATAAAAAACCAGAGCTCAACCAGCTAATCTCTTTCATCCGTGACTGGTGGATTACCCCGCATATTAACCGCGGCGTATTCGTGAAAGCATGGCGTACAGGCAAACCATGTGGCCCGATCCCAATGAAAACCACGGATACAGGGACAAACGCTGGCGGCGTTGGCAAAACAGACCGCGGGGATTTGTTAGAGCATTCTCTTGATACTCTGGACCTAGATATCGCGGCCGCATTACTACCGATGGATTTTGATATTTACGCATTCCCCCGGGGGATCCTGCAGCGTAGTAAGGACATCGTAAAAAACAAGCAAACAATGCCAGCGTTTAGCGCCTGGTCTGAATTGCTGCGGAAATCCGCTGGCATCCTGGACTATTCCCGCGCCGCAATATTTGCCCTGATTCGCCAGGCACGCCCGGAGATCCATTTATTCCCGAGCGAGCACCTTGCTTATATCAGCAAAAATCTGACGGAAACGGACCACGCTAGCCCTAGCACTGAATTACTCGCTGCGGCCCGGCATTTACCTTCGCCAGAAGATGAAAGCACTGATGCATCAACTGAGGATTCTCTGCGTGACGATATGAGCAAAAGACTCGCCGCCGGCCGCGGTGAATTTGTCGAGGGAATTAGCGACCCGAATGATCCTGAATGGGTTCATGAAGATCTCACCAAACCCAGAACAACTGAAGTCTGCAATGTCGGTAACGGGATCTTTTCCATCGATAACTTAATTACAACCGTAGCGACACCTGATACAGCAAAAGATCTGGAGACCACCAGCAATGTGCAGATGGAAGAAACTCGCAGTAATGAAGCCACGATTGCTCCTGAAGTGCCAATCAGCAAAACAGCAACTGACTCAACTGCAGGCAATGTTGAAGATAGTGGTCAAACAGATCCCATGATTAATGATACCGGTCATCACAATGATGATTACCGGCACCTCATGGTTGACCTCGAAACAATGGGAAATAAGTCTAACGCTCCTATTGTTTCGATCGGTGCAGTGTTCTTTAACCCGAACACCGGCAATACAGGGGCAGAGTTTTATACGGTGGTTTCTCTTGAATCCTCCATGCTCCTTGGTGGTGTCCCTGACGCCGGGACAATTATCTGGTGGTTAAAACAATCTCCTGAGGCTCGTTCGGCGATCGCTATGACCGACACAATGGCGCTAACTGATGCGCTGGAGCTATTTTCTGATTTCATCAGCGAAAACTCTGACGCCGGTTCTGATGTGCAGGTTTGGGGAAATGGCGCATCGTTCGACAACGTGATCCTGCGTTCATCCTATGACCGCGCCAATATCGAATGCCCGTGGAAGTTCCGGAATGATCGCGACGTGCGGACCATGACAGAACTGGGTAAAGCTATCGGTATTAATCCGCGCTACGACATCCCATTTGATGGGGATATGCACAATGCCCTCTCTGATGCGCGTCATCAGGTCAAGTATGTCTCTGCTATCTGGCAGCAACTCATTAATAACTGATTTTTCGATATCAGCACATGGCCCTCTTGTGGGCCATACTCTGGAGGAAATATGGCAAGACTTGTACTGCTATCAGAGTGGGCTGAGCGTGAGTTCGGTAATCCCATCCCCGGCCCATCAACACTAAACAAATACGCCAAGAACGGCATGATCTCTCCACCAGCTTGCAAAGTCGGTAAGAGCTGGCGTGTTGAAATTACGGCGCGTTTCGTCGGTTTCTCATCTCAACCAGAGGTCAAGAAACAAGATCACCCGTTGCTAAGGAGAATTCTGGAAGATGGGCAGGCCGCGAAAGTATAACGTCACGATTCCAGGGCTATCACCCTATATGGATTCGAGAACCAATAAAGTCTATTGGCGCTATAAGCATCCTGTTACTGGCAAGTTTCATGGACTGGGCTCTGATGAGAAGTTGGCGAAGGAACTCGCGATGGAAGCAAATAGCCGGCTTGCCGAACAACAGATGCGACAGACACTAAAAATTAAAGATGAGTTAATCAGGAAGATTGGTGGTTCGTCTAGCGTCAGCGATTTCGCTGCACGCTACAGAACCATTCAGGAAGAACGCTACGAGCGTGGAGAGATTAAAATTAATACATTAAAACAAAAATCATCTCCTCTTAAAGTCTTTGAACAGCACCTTGGAATGCGGCCGCTTGATCAGGTAACAGTGAAAGATATTGTAATGATCCTTGATGAATACAAGCAGCAAGGTCATAACCGCATGGGGCAAATTTTCAGAAAGGTAATCATAGACGTGTTTAAAGAAGCGCAACAATTAGGCGACGTTCCTGCTGGATTCAACCCTGCTGAATCAGCTAAAAAACCGCATGTAAAAATATCGCGGCAACGGCTTAGTTTTGAAGAATGGGCTCTTATTTACGATGCTGCAGAAAAGGATAATTACTACCTACAGAAAAGCATGCTGCTGGCTCTGGTCACTGGGCAACGGATATCTGACATATGCAAAATGAAATTTTCTGACATATCGAATGATTATCTTCTTATCGAGCAAGAAAAAACTGGGGCCAAAATTGCATTACCTCTCGCATTAAAATGCGACAGGATTGGTTACAGCATTGGTGATGTAATCACAATGTGCCGGGATAGCGTATTAAGTCCCTATATTCTGCACCATCACAATGCGAAAGGAACTGCAGTAAGAGGTGGTAAAGTCAAACCTACAACCTTGACTGCTGCTTTTAGAAAAGCCAGAGAGTCCGTTGCCTACGATTGGACAAAAGATGGAACCCCACCGACCTTTCACGAACAACGTTCATTATCAGAACGGCTATATCGCGAACAGGGAGTTAACACGCAAATATTGATGGGACATGCCAGCCAGGCAATGACAGACAGATATAACGACTCGAGGGGAAAAGAGTGGAGAATGCTGGTCATTTAATAGCCAGTTTTGCAGAAGGGTTTTGCAGGAGTTTTGCAGAAGAGCTAAAAAAGATGAATGCCGCCCGGAGGCGGCAAGAGGATTTACTCGCTGATTTCCAGCGCATCCTGGATGGCGTCAGCCAGTGCGGCAACTTCCTGAGAAACGTTGCGCAGGTCCATCTGGGAGCGGATCCCAGAGTTTGCAGTGGAGGCAGAAACGGACGCTTTGGAGATTTCCAGAGCAGCCTGAACGGCCAGTAAGCGCTTGTGGTTTTCAGCAGCATCAACGCCGGTGGCGCCGTCGAGATCGAAGTACCCTTCTAACATTGCTATCTCCTTATGTTTACCCCGCTAGTTTAGGGCGTTCACCGTGAGCAAGCTATCAAAATTACCTAAACCGTTGGTTGTAAAGCACCGTATTTGAAATCACACCTAACACCACTATCAGAGTTTGAACGGTTAACCGCTACAACAACAGCCGAATGATACTGAAATCGGGTGTGCGTTTAAAAATTCCCCCCATGAGAGAAGTAAATAAGTTAAATGGTTTCCACGTAATTTGCATTAGGGATAGTATTTATTAACCAGCACAAAAAACAATATTTACATTGAATAGCTTATATCCATGAGGTTATCATAAGAAATTGATTACAATTAATTATTTAAAACCAATTTAGCATAAGGAAATTATCGTGCCGATTTATAAACGCTCGCTGATGGATACTCTTTATTATGATGAAGACGAAGCGCCGTGGACCGATCACCTTTGTGAAGTCCAGATTAGCGAAGGATTGATCACAGTAAGCTATATTTACGATAATGAAAAAATAATTTACTCCGGTTATGAGCAGTCACCGGGTATCTATATGCTTAAAGGTAATGGGTAATGCTGCCAACTTACTGATTTAGTGTATGATGGTGATTTTAAGGTGCTTGCGTGGCTTCCATTTCCATCAGATGTCCTTCCTGCTCCAC
>NZ_JBEFLV010000026.1:0-65407 GCF_040149365.1 Kluyvera huaxiensis | reverse complement strand
GGTAGTGTGGGGTCTCCCCATGCGAGAGTAGGGAACTGCCAGGCATCAAATAAAGCGAAGAGCCCAGTCGGAAGACTGGGCTTTTTTGCGTCTGTATATTGGTAAAAATAGGATATTGTTCGCTTCCATTCCTCTATATATCTCCTTCTATCAACATGTGAAGTGGGCATCTGCCAGCAAATGCCCACGAAAACTTCAAAACAGCACCGGCAATCCCAGTCCGCGTTTCACTGCGTGCAGCGTCTGCTGCGTGACTTCATGTGCCCGTTGGCTGCTCTGGCGCAGGATCTCCATCAGTTGCCCTTTATCCTGAATAATGTTGGCGCGACGTTCACGGATGGGTGCTAGCAGCTCCTGTAAACAGGCTTCCAGCACGTTCTTACACTGTCGATCACCAAGCCCGCCGTGCTGGTAATGGGCTTTCATCTCATCGACAAGGGGTTTATCAGGATGGAAAGCATCCAGGTAGGTGAAGACGACGTTACCCTCGATCTGCCCCGGATCGGCCACGCGCAGATGGTTGGGATCGGTATACATAGCGCTCACCGCCTGATGGATCTCGGTCTCGCTGGCGGAAAGGGTCAGTGTATTGCCCAGCGATTTCGACATCTTCGCGCCACCATCGATACCCGGCAAACGGCTTACATCGCTCAGCAGCGCTTTGCAGTGGCGCAGCACCGGCGTGGTGGTCAGGCTATTCATCTTGTGCACGATCTCGTTGGTTTGTTCGATCATCGGCAACTGATCATCGCCCACCGGTACAAAATCGGCATTAAAAGCAGTGATGTCGGCGGCCTGGCTTATCGGATAGGCCATAAAGCCAACCGGTAATGCGCGGGAAAAACCTTTCTGCGCAATCTCATTTTTGACCGTCGGATTACGCTCAACGCGGGCGACGGTAACAATGTTCATATACAGTGCGGTGAGTTCCGCCAGCGCAGGCAGGGCGGACTGCAGACAAATCGTAGTACGTTGCGGGTCGATGCCCACGGCCAGATAATCGGCCATCACTTCAAGTATGTTGTGGCTGATTTTCTGCGGATTGCTGCCGTTATCTGTCAGCCCCTGAAGATCGGCAATCAGGATAAACTGTTGATGTTCATGTTGAAGCTGGACACGCTGGCGCAAAGAACCAACGTAGTGGCCGAGATGCAGTTGCCCGGTTGGGCGGTCGCCGGTCAGGATTGTGTGGGTGGTGTTCATCAGAGACTCCTTATCATGCATTGAGCCGAAAGACGCCACTGAGAAACAAAAAAGCCGCCTTTCGGCGGCTTCTGGAAAATAGGTAACGTAACCCGTGCCGCCTGTTATGCAGGCAGCCACCAACGGTTTGAGCGGAGGATGGTCACGTTTATGTTCATTTTTTTATCCTGCCACTAAAGTGAGGCAGTTGTCTACTCTTATGCCGCCTGAAGAGACAATTCCTGGAAGGATTAGCTGAAAATATCCAGATTATTGGTTATTTATGACGGGGGGATTATTGCTGATTTAATCGTGGAAAGTAATGCCATTGTCTGTTTTTATGCTTTGATCTCCAATGGATATATTATTTATCATTAAAAATGATGAACCCTTATTTATTTACGAGCCACGGCTGATTTATCTAATGGTATTAGATTAGCTAATACACATTATACAGAAATGATAATGTGTTATTTGTTTTTGATTAAAGCAATGGTGTGAGATTGGTGATGATATTAATGCATATTTCGCAGCGCTCATCCTTTTTATTGATTTCATTGTGATATATTTACGAAACAATACCAATGCATTGCTTTACAATACTTTATTTGTTTCTAGAATAACTATTGGTTTCACAATAATTTAAAACAACTTGCCTACCCTTAGCATGAGAAAAATATTATTAGCGACTACGGTATTTGGTTTCCTACTGACGGTGGGCGTAACGGCTATATATTTTTTTTATGGGGCTTCCTCTGAAGACTCTGAACTTTGCCATCACAATGTTTCCCGCAAAGCGTTATTAATCGTTAAGGATGATTATTTACGCGGCCGCTTTCCCCACTGGTATCGCGAAAAAAGTACCCTCGGCACCCTGACGCCAGAGTTGGTTTTTGGCGAAGTGACCATTGAAGAAGACGAATATCGTGTGCCGTTCGTTGCCAAAGGCCCCGCCACCACCCTTGCCCGTATCGGCTTTGTTGACTGTGTTTCGATGGACGTGGAATACATCGCCGGAAAGTAGGGCCATTGTGCATTCCATGCGGTTTACCGACTACGTTCCTTGATACTTATCACGGTAAGTATTATCGTGCTGGTACGAAATAATCGGAGATCGTCATGACTGAAGATGAACTGTTTGCCCGCCGCCCGATGGGGATGCGTATGGCGATGGTTGTACGCCAATGGCGATCTATCATCGATCATGCGATTACCGATACCGGCCTGACCCAGTCCAGCTGGACGGTGCTGATGCAGCTCCATCAATTGGGCGATAACGTGTCGGTGAGCGAGCTAGCGGAAATGCAGGGGATTGAGCTGCCGCCGCTGATGCGCACGCTCACGCTGCTGGAGCAGCAGGGCTATCTGCTGCGCACGGTTTCGCCGTATGACAAACGCATTCGCCTGCTGACGCTCACCGATGAAGGTCGGTCCGTGCTCCAGACGCTGAACCAGGTGATTGAAGCGTTCCAGACCCGGGTATCACAGGATATCCCCGCCGAAGACATCGCGAAGTTTAGCGACACCCTGAATCACATTGCCTGCAATCTGCGGATTATCCGCGAAGAGAATAACAAAACCGAATAACACCATGATGACGCCAGAACAAAAGTTTGCCCGCTGGGTAAGGGTCAGTATTGTCTCTTTCCTGCTGATGTTTGCCTATTTTATCGTCGCTGATATCTGGATCCCGCTCACCCCGGACTCCACGGTGATGCGCGTGGTCACGCCGATCTCCTCGCGCGTGTCCGGCTACGTGTCGCAGGTCTACGTGCACAACAACAGCACGGTGAAAAAGGGCGACCTGCTGTATGAACTGGATCCCACGCCGTTCCAGAATAAGGTCGACGCCGCAACGCTGGCGCTGGCACAGGCCAAACTGAGCAACCAGCAGCTCGATGCGCAAATTGCCGCTGCCGAAGCGAACCTGAAAACCGCGCAGCTCACCGCGCGTAACGATCGGGTGACCTACGATCGCTATCAGCGTTTAAGTAGCATGCAGAACGTCTCGCAGGCGGATCTCGATAAAGTGCGCACCACCTGGCAGACCAGCGAACAGTCGGTCACCGCGCTGCACGCCACCATTCATAATCTGCAAATTCAGCGCGGTGAACGTGACGATAATCGCAACGTGACGCTGAAGCAGTATCAAACCACGCTTCAGGAAGCGCAGTTGAATCTGGGCTGGACGAAGATCCGCGCCGAAGCGGATGGTACCGTCAGCAACCTGCAGCTGAGCCCGGGGCTGTACGCCGCGGCAGGCAGCGCGGTGATGGCTGTCGTGAATCAAAACACCGATATTGTCGCCGATTTCCGCGAAAAGAGCCTGCGTCATACCAAACAGGGTACCGATGCGGCGGTAGTCTTTGATGCCTTTCCCGGGAAAGTTTATGCCGCGAAAGTGACCAGCAGCGATGCCGGTATTCTCGCAGGCCAGGAAGCGGTAAACGGCGAACTGTCCCAGCCCGAGCAGTCGACCCGCTGGGTGCGTGACGCGCAGCGTATGCGTATTCACGTCGCCCTCGATGAACCGCTGGAGAAAACGCTGCCGACCGGTGCACGCGCCACGGTGCAGCTCTATAACAGCGAAGGCGCCTTTGCGCGCTTCTTCTCCGGGCTGCAAATCCATCTGATTAGCTGGCTGCACTATGTCTATTAACACCCTCGCGCAGGTCTTTACCCCTCACGGAAACATCGTCTATACGGCGAATGATTTCCGTCAGACCATGCGCATTTCTATCGCCGGGACGATTGCGCTGAGCATTTCGACCTTTTACGACACCCACTATGGCGTCTTCTTTGTGGTCTATCCACTGATGCTGATGTCTTTAGTGCCGGTATTTAACCGTCACGTCGCCAAACAGTTTATCTTCAGCGCGTCGCTAAACTGCCTCGAAATGGTACTGATTATCGGCTATCTCAGCCAATGGCCGGTGATAATGACGGCAGTGGTATTTGCGCTGTACGTGATGCGCTTTCGCTTTATGAGTAAAGGGCCGCTGTTTTTATTCGGCTCGATGGGCGTGGTGTGCCAAAGCGTGATGCTCAACTTTATGAGTTATCCCACCGCCAACTGGCATACGCTGCTGTTTTCCAACATTGAGGCCAGCGTAATGGCGGTGGCGCTGAGCGCGCTGCTGCATTATCTGATCCCGGATGTGGAACCGCGTAAGCCGCCGCCGCTGATTGAAAAAGACGCTGCCCGCGTGCGCCACGAATCGCTGCTCTCCGGCACCGTGGCGACGATAATCTTCGTCATTTTCCAGGTAAGTGACTTAAGCGACTCGCTCTCGGCGCTGATGGCCGGGATCCTGATCCTCTTCCCGATGCACTATCGCGGCGCGGTGATCAGCTCGATCTGGCGCGTGGCGGGTGTGGTTCTGGCCTGTCTGTATATTCTGGTGGTACAGTTGATCCTCTACGATCACAGCAGCCACATGCTGCTGATGATGCCGCTGATTGGCCTTGGCCTTGCCTTTAGCGCACGGCTGCACGTGATGGAGAAAGTCGGCGCGGGCGTGGGTTTTGCCAGTATAACCACCATCGGCATTATGTTCGGCCAGAACCTCCAGCCGGATGGCGACCTGGTGTTCAGCGATCTGTACCGCGCAACCTCGGTGACGGTATCGCTGCTGGCGACCCTGACGATGGTCTTTATCCTGCACCGTCTGCTCAACTGTTTTGCCCCAACGCGATTTATTGTGAAGTAGCGCACTTTAGAACGCTGATTGTTCTCCCTCATCTGTGCTTACAATAGCCGCTCGCCGTAGTGGCCTGAGGGAGAAGACGATGTGGAAGACGCGCGCGCTGGAGCTCAATAACCAGGAGTTCTGGAACTGGGACAAAGCCTGTGAGCTGGTGCAATGGGCCGTTCGCCATGATTTTAATACCGTGGTGGTCGGCCAGGTCGATCTTTTCGACAAGCTGGTTTCCCCCAAAGGTTACACCCCCCATCAGTACAACGATCGCCTCTCCAGCCAGCAGCGCGCCCGCTGCGTTTACCTCAATCGGCTGGCCGGTTACTGCCAGAAGAATGGGCTGAGGTTCTACCTGCAAGCTAAAGAACTCAGCTTCCCGGCCGATCTGCTGGCGGCGCATCCGCAACTGATTGATAAAGACGGCAGCATTCGTTTTGATGTCGAATTCTGGTGCCAGTACCTGGCGGATAAGCTCACCCTGTTGTGCCAGCAAATTCCGGCAATGAGTGGCCTGCTGGTGGCGCTCTCCAACACCGACGGTCTGTTGCCGATCTCCCGGCCGAACTGGGAACTCACTGGCCAGGACGATCCCTCTCCGCATATCGATCCCCGCAGTCTGTCCCGCTACAGCCAATGTTTTAGCGCGATGGCGCGCGCGGTGATGCGGGAGAATAAACATCTGGTGCTGCGTGCCTTCCCGGCGGGAAATCACGATATCAGCAACGTGATGGAGGCCATCCGCACGTTGCCTTCCTGTGTGTCGGTGTCGATCAAGCTGACGCCGGAACGCTTCTGGCCGACGTTTCCTAATAACCCGGCGCTGGTCGATGTGGAAGACCGCGACGTATGGGTTGAACTGGATCTGGTAGGCGAAGAGGTGGGCTGGGGCGTGCTGCCATTCCCGCGTATTGATGAACTGCAGGGGCGTTTGCTGTGGTGCCGGGGCAATGCTGCTATTACCGGCGCGGTATGCAAAACCAGCTGGGAAGGGGTCGACAATCACTGGGTGATGGGCACGCTTAGCGAATGTAACCTCGTGGCCTGTAGCCAAATCCTGGCGCGCGAAAATGAGCATCTAACCCACGCGGCGCTGCTCACCCACTGGCTGGATGAGAGCTACGGCTGGCGCCCTGATGAGGCGATTTTTAACGAGTTTCAGCAGTTGCTGGCGCAGGCCGGGCAGGTGCTGTATCAGGCCATTTATGTACGCGACCACGTTTTCCATCGCCACAGCCAAGTGCCGGAAAGCTATGGTCAGGCGGTGTGGAGCCTCTACGGGCAGCTTAACCGCAACCACTGGCTGCCGGGTTCCGAGCGGGATATCTTTTTCAGCGCTAGCGACGTGGGCATTTCCGGTCGCAACCTGTCACTGATTGCCGAAGAGAAAGACAGCGCCTACCAGGCGGCGGTGACTCTGCGCGAGCAGGCGCTTGCTTTTACCAAACGCGCGGCGTTTCCCTTCTCGCTGCACCGCCGCTGGCTGGAAGAGTGGCAGGGCTTTGACCTCTACTGCCTGCTGTTCCGTCATGCGCAAAAAGCCTTCTTCACCCTCCATTTTGCCCGGCTGGTAGAAAACAGTTGGAGCATGCGGGAGATTTGCCAGGTAAATATCCAGGAGCTGTATCGCTGTGCCTCAGAGATGGACAGCTTCTGCACCCAGCACGCAGATGCCTCACCGGGGCTACACGTTCTGTTCGATCGGACGCGCGTGCGCATGCTCGCGGATAGTCTGAGCCACGAACTGACGCAGCTAAAAGGGTAAAGTGTGAGTTTCGTCACTATTGAATGCTACGCTCTGCGCGGGAAACGTGAGTTTTCCCTGCGTGAACGACGAAGGAGAATTTTTTAGTGTGAAGCTAATCACGTTTTATCCTTGCCTCCGCGGCAGATTGTGAATGACCTGTCAGTTCCGTAAAACCATTCCGTCTGACGCGTAGCGTGCCCCCCGGCCTTTCTCCGAAAATATCGCCCATACACACAGCGGTTATTGAGGAAAGTGACATGAGGCTGGTAGCGGGCGAGGCGCTGACGCGTTTTACGGTTTCGGCACCGCATAATGAGCGGTTTGCCGAGTTTTTCACGGGCGAGGCGTGGGATGAGGCGATGGATTATCACTTCGCCAACGGTAAAGGTCCGGCGGAGGATTCCTTTTGCCGGCGTATTTTCCGCCGCGACGTTGCCCTGCGTGAAGTGCTGCCGGGACGTGCCTTACCGCCGGCGGCAGTGACGTACACCGGAGCCAGCGATACCGTGACTTTTTCCGGCGTTCAGCCCGTTGCCACCCGAAGCCAGCGCTGGCTGCGGGTGACGTTGTATGCTGAAAATGCGGGCCACTACCCGTTTCAAATAGCCACCTGTGGCGGCGTTCGACTCTGGTGCAACGGCTTACCGGTCGCCTGCTTTACGCCATTTACCCGCAATACGCAGCAAACCTTGTCCATCGAAGTAGCTCTCCAGCCTGGCGATAATGCGCTGCTCATTCATCTCGATGAACTGTTTGAACGCGACACCCTTTTTACTTTCCAGATGACTTACCTCGGTGATGTTCCGCTTGAAGCTACGCTACCAGGTGTTCGCCAGGCCGACGTTGAGGCATTAGAAGCGTTTATGGATTCGCTGCCGGCGACCGCCGTCACCCACCATCTACAGCTCACGCTACCATGCAAGGCGGATATCAGTCTGGCCCTAAGCGGCGCTATCTACAGCCTTGGTAACGATTGTATCGCCACCTGTGCGCTGGATTTTGGCACGGTGACGACCGGCAAAAATGGCCTGACGCTCTCGCTCCCGGAGCAGATCGGTATGGGGCATTATCGCGTGGAACTGACCGCTTCGCTTGATGGCGTTACCATGAGCCGAAGTCTGAGCGTGACCGTCCTGACCGATGAGTTCTTACCCGGCAGTGAAGGTGTGCTGGAAATCCGCAAGCGTGAAGCGCTCAGTTATATCGCCAGACACGGTGTTCCGCGCACCGGACGCCTGCTGGCGATGTTGCACGTTGACGAACACGGCCCGCAGGCTCAGGAACTGCTCATCACTACGCTACAGCGTATCAGCGCCCGCCAGGATTGCTCGGATTTCTCGATGGTACCGCTGCTGTGGATCTGGCACGACTTCCACGGCGAGTACTTCCCGGCGGTGCTGTGGAAACGCGTACATTCAGCCATCGTCGGCTATCGCTACTGGTATGACGAACTGGGCAACGACGTGATGTGGTTCTGGAGTGAAAACCATGCGCTGTGCTTCCACGTCGCCCAGTATCTCGCCGGGCAGATGTTCCCGGACGAGCTGTTTACCGCGTCCTGCCGCCGTGGCTGTGAACAACAGGCAATCGCCAATCAGCGTTTGCATACCTGGTTTGATGCCGTTGAACAGCAGGGCTTCGTTGAATGGAATTCGGCGCCGTATTACCCGGTGGATTACATTGGCCTGTTTGCGCTCTACCAACTGGCCGACGATGCCACGCTGCGCCAGCGCGCCCAGCACCTGATTGACCGTCTGATGCTGACCAGCGCACTGCATTATCAGTCCGGTATCGCGGCGGGCACCATGGGGCGGGTGTATGAAAAAGAGCTGCTCGCCAGCCAGCTCAGCGAACTCTCTGCCTTTGGCCACGTGGCCTGGGGTGGCGGACACGTCAACCGCAAATGTGCATCGCTGCCGTTCTTCTGCCTGAGTGACTACGTGCCGCCCGCCGATTCGATGCGCTATGCGCGGTTAACTCACGGCGCGCTTAGCGCTCATTACCAGTGCGGTGGCGGCAATATCGTGGCATGGAAACAACCGGCGGTTAGCCTTTCAAGTTGCGTCGATCACCACACCGGCGAACGCGGACATCAGCAGCATCTGGTCGATGTGCAGTTTGCCACTCGCCCCAACGCACGTCTGTGGGTCAATCATCCCGGTGATGTACAGCCGGGCAGCGAAGCGCGTCCCTCCTTCTGGGCGGGCAACGGCGTATTGCCGCGTGTGATGCAGGTGAACAACCGGGCGCTGATGCTGTGGCGGCTGGATGAACAGCAACCGCTGAACTGGACTCACCTCCATCTTGCAGCCGAAGCCTTTGATGAGGTGCGGCCATTGGCACAGGGCTACGCGGTGCGTGCGGGTAATGCCTTTGCCGCGATCCTCTGCTCGCAGCCGTTGATCGTTATCGGCGATGAAGTGCGCGCCGAGGGCCGCGATGTCGCGTGGTGGCTGGAAGTGGGAGAAGGCGGCGGCGAGGCGTTTAACGCTTTCTATCAGCGCTGCGATGCGCTGCGTATTGAGATGCGTGGCGAGGCCGTGCAGGTGATTGACGCCAGACACACGCTGATGCGGCTGAGTTGGCAGGGAGAGTGCCAATACGACGGTGTGACTACCGTGTTCCCGACGCTGGTTGGAAATGAACTTCAGGTCGCTTTTTCAGGAGAATCGCAATGAGCAACGCAGCGTTAAACAACCTGCTGGAGCAGGTGGTGCAGGGCTTCTGCCGCCTGAAAAATATCGGTGAAGTGGGCAACGGCAGCGAAGGTTTTGCCATCCACTTTGAAGAGTGGGAATGGGAAGTGGGCGTTGGTCTGTACGGCTTTTGGCAGTATGCGCGTCAGAAAGGAGATGCCGGGCTACAAAAATCGATCCTCGCCTGGTACGAAGGGCAGCTGGCGAAAGGACTACCGGAGATCCAGATCAATACCACTGCGCCAATGATCACCCTGGCGCTGGTGGCCGGGCATACCGGCCGTCAGGATCTGCTGGCGGTGGTGAACCACTGGGCCGACGACTTGCTGCGCACCTTGCCAAAAACTGAAGAGGGTGGTTTTCAGCACGTGGTCAAAGAACAGCCCAACACAGGCCACTTGTGGGATGACACGCTGTTTATGACCTGCCTGTTCCTCGGTACGGCGGGCGTGGTGCTAAAGCGCAAAGATTTGATCGACGAAGCGTCGTACCAGTTCCTGTTGCATACCCGTTATCTGTGTGAACCAGCTAGCGGCCTGTGGTATCACGGCTGGACGTTTGTCGGCAAACATCATTTTTCCAAAGCTTTCTGGGGGCGCGGCAACGCCTGGATCACCGTGGCTATTCCGGAGTTTATCGCGCTGCTGGGCGACAGCCTCGACGCCAGCGTGCAGCGCTACCTGTCGGCGGTGGTGGCGCGTCAGGTGAATACGCTTTGTGAAGTGCAGGCTGATAACGGCATGTGGCATACGCTGCTCGACGATCCGCTGTCGCCGCAGGAATCTTCCGCCACCGCCGGGATCGCCTACGGTATGCTGCGCGGCGTGCGCATGGGGATCCTCGATGAGCAAGTAGCCGAGAATGCGCTGCGGGCGTGGCACGCGCTGCGCGACAGGATCGACGAGCGCGGGATCGTACTGGAAGCGTCAAAAGGGACGATGGTTGGCCCGGACCTCCAGTACTACTGCGATATTGCCATGGCTCCCGTGCCGTACGCTCAGGCGCTGATGATGCTGTTGCTGCTGGAACTTCAGCAGGAGAGATGGCAGTAGTGACAACCACGGCGCAGCGTTTCGGATAACGCTGCGCCGTTTTATGCGCTTAGCTCTCGGGTGTAGACCCGCGATGACTCGCCCCACGGATGGTAGCCCAGGCCGTTGAAAACGAAGCCCGCTTTCTCGTAAAACCCTTCGATATCGGTGCACAGATGCAGCTGGTCAAACCCTAGTTCGCGGGTGTGCTGGGCGATATGGTCAATCAACCGGCGGGCCAATCCCTGCTGGCGATAATCGGGGTCGATATAGAGCGCGCACAGCCACGGATAGAGCTCGCCGCGGCTGATAAAATCGTTCGTAATCAGCCCCGCGCAGCCGATAATCCGCTCGCCGTCCTGCAGCCAGTACCACTGCGGCAGCGGGTTTTTCGCCCCCGGCGTGCGGCGCAGCGCGTCGTCGTAAACCATCATCGATTCTTCCGATGCCCACTGCTGCTGGAAGTAGGCGATAACCGCTGCCATCTGCTGCGGGTGCTCGCGCAGGGAATAAATCACAGTGTGTTGAGTCATAAAATTTTCTTCACATCCATCTCTTCCTGAATGCGCTCGCTCCACGCTAAATGGGTGCGAATCGCCTCCTCGATCCCGGCGTTGTAAAAGGCCGGGCCCAGTTTGTCGATAACGAAATCGACAAAAAACTCAGCGTCGAATTGTTCCAGCTCCAGCTCAAAATGCTCTGAGCAGTAGTCGGAAAGCTGGTCGCGCAGCCGTTCGCGCTCGGCGGGGGTGAGGGTGATTTCCGTGGTCATAAAGACTCCTGTCAGCAAGATAAACGGTTGGTGTGGCATAACAAGTCAAACTTCTGGCGGGGGCGCTACGCTTGCCCGCCCTACAATCGTGTAGACCCGTAGGTCGGATAAGGCATAGCCGCCATCAGACACTCTGGCGGCTCCAGAACCAAACTTCTGGCGAGGGCGCTGCGCTTGCCCGCCCGACAATCGCCCAGACCTGTAGGTCGGATAAGGCATAGCCGCCATCCGACACTCTGGCGGCTCCAGAACCAAACTTCTGGCGGGGGCGCTGCGCTTGCCCGCCCGACAATCGCGCAGACCAGTAGGTCGGATAAGGCATAGCCGCTATCCGACACTCTGGCGGCTCCAGAACCAAACTTCTGGCGAGGGCGCTGCGCTTGCCCGCCCGACAATTGCGCAGACCTGTAGGTCGGATAAGGCATAGCCGCCATCCGACACTCGGGCGGCGCCAGAACCAAACTTCTGGCGTGGGCGCTGCGCTTGCCCGCCCTACAATCGCGCAGACCTGTAGGTCGGATAAGGCATAGCCGCCATCCGACACTCGGGCGGCCCCAGAATCAAACTTCTGGCGGGTCGCTACGCTTGCCCGCCCTACAATCGTGTAGACCTGTAGGTCGGATAAGGCAGAGCCGCCATCCGACACTCGGGCGGCTCCAGAACCAAACTTCTGGCGAGGGCGCTGCGCTTGCCCGCCCTACAATCGCGTAGACCTGTAGGTCGGATAAGGCATAGCCGCCATCCGACACTCGGGCGGCCCCAGAACCAAACTTCCGGCGAGGGCGCTGCGCTTGCCCGCCCGACAATCGCGCAGACCTGTAGGTCGGATAAGGCATAGCCGCCATCCGACACTCGGGCGGCTCCTGAACAAACTTCCAGCAAGCGCAATCCCGCCCGGCAGCTATCAATATCACAAAGTCGACTTTGTCACCCGGCGGAATATTTCTATATTCGAGTTTCTGACCATTTAAAGGGGCGCAATCATGACTGCTGTGAAGACTGCTGATACCGATTTTCCTTTATTAAATTTACGCCGCGTGGCGGGCAATATCGGCGCGGAGATCCGCGACATTCGTCTTTCCGCTGACCTGGACGCCGAGACGTTCGCTCAGTTAGATGCGGCGCTGGTCAAATACAAAGTGCTGTTCTTCCGCCAGCAAGGCCATCTCACCGATGCCGATCACCAGGCCTTCGGCGCGCGGTTTGGCAAGATTGTGCCTCACCCGACGGTACCGTCCCCGGAAGGTACTAAACTGTTTGAACTCGACGCCTCGAAAGGCGGCGGCCGCGCCGACTCCTGGCATACCGACGTCACCTTCGTTGATGCGTTCCCGAAAATTTCTATTCTGCGCGGCGTCACCATCCCGGAATACGGCGGCGACACCGTGTGGGCCAACACCGCCCGCGCCTATGAACAGCTGCCGGAGACCTTAAAACGCTTCGTCGACACCCTGCGCGCGGTGCACAGCAACGACTATGACTATGGCGCCGAGCGCACCGTGGTGGAAACGCACCGCTTGGCGCACCATCAAAAGGTATTCGTCTCCGCGCTGTGGGAAGCCGAACACCCGGTGGTGCACGTCCACCCGGTTAGCGGCGAACGCGCGCTGCTGTTGGGACACTTTGTGAAACGGCTGGTGGGCTTTAGCTCGCGCGAATCTGCACAGCTTTTTGAGCTGCTGCAAAACCGTATTATCCGCCTCGATAACACCGTGCGCTGGCAGTGGCAGCAGGACGATGTGGTGATTTGGGATAACCGCAGCACCCAGCACTATGCGGTGAACGACTATGGCACCCAGCCGCGCGTCGTGCGCCGGGTGACGGTCGAAGGGGAGATTGCAGTCGGCGTCGACGGCAGCAAAAGCCGCACGGTATCACGACCGCAGGATGCGGCGAATGGGGAGAGTACGGTGGTAAAGGTTTCTTAGTACCCACAACGATGGCGGAGTGAAACACCTCGGGGTTGGGATAGTTTGTGAACCCCAAGCTGGTGGTGAAGACGTCATAGTGAATTCATGTTGGTTGCGCAATAAGCCTTATCCGCCCTACAGCCATTGTAGGTTGGATAAGCGAAGCGCCATCCGACGTTCTAACCGGTCACTCCATCGCCACCTTCACCGCCTCCCCCAGCTGCACCATCACCTCTCGATGTTTCTCAATCGGCGGCAGCGCGCAGTTGATCCGCAGGCAGTTGCGGTATTTCCCTGAGGCAGAAAACAGCGATCCCGGTGCCACCTGGATCTTCATCCGGCACAGCTGTTTCGCCACGCACACCATATCCACCTTCTCGGGCAGTTCGACCCACAGCATATAGCCGCCCAGCGGGCGCGTGACGCAGATCCCGCAGGGGAAAAACTCGCGCAGCCAACAGGTGTAGATCTCCATGTTGCGCTGGTAGATCTGCCGCATCCGGCGGACATGGCGGTGATAGTGGCCTTCACGAATAAAGTTGGAGGCGGCCAGCTGCGTTGAAGGGACGTTGGTGCCGTTGGCGGCGTATTTCATCTGTAGCAGCTTGTCGTAGTAGCGGCCAGGGGCTATCCAGCCGATGCGCAGGCCGGGGGCGATGGTTTTGGTAAACGAGCTGCAGAGCATCACCCGGCCGTCGATATCCCATGAGTGAATGGTGCGCGGGCGCGGGTATTCGGTTGCCAGTTCGCCGTAAATATCATCTTCAAAAATAACGATATCGTAGCGCTGGGCGAGATTCAGCACCGCGCGTTTACGGGCGTCGGGCATGATAAAACCCTGAGGGTTGTTACAGTTGGGGACGAGGATCACCCCTTTGATCGGCCACTGATCTAACGCCATTTCCAGCGCTTCGACGCTGATCCCAGTATTGGGATCGGTGGGGATCTCTATCGCTTTCAGCCCCAGCCCGCGCAGCAGTTGCATGGTGCCGTAGTAGGTGGGGGATTCGACGGCGATGATGTCGCCGGGCTGGCACACCGACAGCAGCGCCAGCGACAGCGCGCTGTGGCAGCCGCTGGTGATGATCAGATCGTCGGCGTTGACTACCGATCCACCGTCGAGCATCAGGCGGGCGATCTGTTCGCGAAGCTCGCGGCGACCGGCCAACTCGTCGTAGCTCAGCACGTCGACGATATTGTGCTGTATCACCCGGCTCATTTCGCGCCACAGCGGCTTCAGGCTCGGCTGGGTAACGTCCGGCGAGCCGCCGCCGAAGGGAATAATCGATTTATCGTTGCGGGCATCCAGCATGTTCAGCACCTGATCCCACTGGGTGATTTCTACCGGGCGCTGTACCGGGCGCGACATTGGTGGCACCGGCGGCTGGGCTTTCTGCGGCGCGACGAAGTAGCCGGATCGCGGCTGCGGGGTGATCAGCTGGCGCTGTTCCAGCGTCTGATACGCCTGCTGTACGGTGCTGATGCTGACACCGTGCTCCTGGCTCAGGCTGCGTACGGAGGGGAGTTTTTCGCCGTGGCGATACAGCCCTTGTTCAATACGTTCGGCCAGCAGATTGGCCAGATGTTGGTAACGCGTCATCGCTGTATCCCCAGTTATCGCCATACAGATTAAAAAACCAGTACAGTCAGGCGACAAAAACCGCACGCAGATACCGTTTTAGCGAATCTGTATGTTAAATAAAAGTGTTTTTTGAATCTGTATTGTCCTACGGGAAATACGTGAAGATAAAGCCTCTGACAAGGTGAGGAGGTGGAGTATGGAATTTCACGAGAACCGGGCAAGACAGCCGTTTATCGGCTTTATATTGGTGTGGCGTTTTATCAAAAAACAGGTGATTTTGTGGCAAACGCGGCGCGTTTTGCAGGGAATGAGTGATGAACAGCTGAAAGATGTCGGGCTGCGTAGAGATGATGTGTATTAAAAGAGATAGGGCGGCAGCTTCTGTTTGTCGCCCTATGCGTCTTACCCCACAAAGGCGTGCCACAAAACCCAGCCGCCGAAGACCAGCAGAATACCGCCCGCCAGGCGTTCAATCCTCCAGATAAGATGCTTAAGACGGCGCTGCACCTGCGGTAAGGCAATCAGCGTGACCAGCAGCAGATCCCATAGCAGCACCACGGCGGTCATCCAGATCCCGCAGGCCGCCTGCTGAATGAACGTCACATGAGGCCCGAGCAGCGCGGTCATCAGCGCCAGATAAAACAGCGCATTCTTGGGATTCAGCAGCGATGAACCCAGCCCCAGCAGCAGCTGTTTGCCTAACGAAGGACATGCTGAATGCGCGGAGTGCCAGGGCGTTTCCCTCGCGCGACTGCGCAGAAGATGGCTGCCAATCCACAGCAGATAAACGGCACCCAGCAGTTCGACGGCGCTAAACAGCAGCGGCATCTGGCGTAGCAGATCCGAGCCAACCACCACCAGCAAAATATACAGCCCGTTGCCCGCCGCAATCCCAAGGCATAGGCCGATGCTGCCGCGCAGACGGTAGCGGATGGCGTAGCCGACCAGTAAAAAGAAGTCCGGCCCGGGGCTCAGCAGCGCCAAAAAATGCGCCACGGCCAGGGCAGGAAACGCCGGGGGAAGTAATTGTGTAACCCATTCCATAATGACCTCTGCAAAGAAACTGAGGCCAGCTTAGGCGGCGGGCGGGGCTATTTATTGTCGGATATTGATCGCCCTTTCGCGTACTGGCGCGGCGTGGCGGCGGTGTAGTTAACGAAGGTTTTATGGAAATGGCTCTGATCGGCAAAGCCGCTTTGATAGCCGACGTCGGCTATCTCGTCCCCGGCGCGCAGGCGCGCTTTGGCGTATTCCACCCGCGAGATGTTGAGAAAACTGCCCGGCGTCAGCCCGGTATCGCGTTTAAAGGTCCGTATTAATGTCTCTTTACGCAGCGAGAAGCGCTCAGCGAGTTCGTCGAGCGTCGGCGGGAAAGCGAGGTCTGAAAGCAGTGCCTGTTGCAGCCGTTGGCTGGTGGTGAGCAGAGGATGTGGCGTTTTCGCACCAGCCGGAAGCGCGGTCAGCAGAGCGTCAAGCTGTGCATGGGACATCTCGTTGACGACGGCCAGATAGAGGCCGAACAGCGCATCGTCGCGGAGAACCTGCTGGCCAAAAGGGAGTGGCGTATCGATATACAGCATGTGATAGCTGCGTGGCTGCCCCTGTAGCGGGTTACAACTGTGCGGCGTGTTGGCCGGGATCACGATGAGATCGCCGGGCGCCAGCAGATATTCCTGACCCTGGCAGATGCAGCGAGTGTTGCCTTCAAGGATCGCGCCGATCGACAGCTGAACATGGCTGTGGCGTTTGTACGCCTGAGTGCTCTGCCAGGTGCTGCGCAGCTCCAGCCCGGGTGTGCGGGTGAAGGTCTGATGGATCTCGCGCGGTGTGGTCATGGGCTCGTCCTTGTGGGTTTATTTTTATATACCACATCCAGACGGTATCGGCAGGGTTACGCCAGTAAAAGCAAAATTGAAATGATTCGCTTTAGATCACATTTAGTTATTTATTGTATCAATAATTCATATCACAACTCACAGTTCGCGTGGAAACTATTCGCATGAAATACATTAAATCAATGTGATTGCTAGTATCAATTCGCTAATCATACACCTGCAAGAGGATACAATGAAAAATAGAAATCGTATGATCGTGAACGGTATTATGACTTCCCTGATCTGTTGTTCCAGCCTGTCAGCGCTGGCGGCAAGCCCGCCAACCGAGGTTAAGATCGTTCGCGATGAATACGGCATGCCGCATATTTACGCCGATGATACCTATCGACTGTTTTACGGTTATGGCTACGTGGTGGCGCAGGATCGTCTGTTCCAGATGGAAATGGCGCGCCGCAGCACTCAGGGGACGGTCTCCGAGGTGCTGGGCAAAGCGTTCGTCAGTTTTGATAAGGATATCCGCCAGAACTACTGGCCGGATTCCATTCGCGCGCAGATAGCCTCTCTCTCCGCTGAGGATAAATCCATTCTGCAGGGCTATGCCGATGGCATGAATGCGTGGATCGATAAAGTGAACGCCAGCCCCGATAAGCTGTTACCCCAGCAGTTTTCCACCTTTGGTTTTAAACCCAAACATTGGGAACCGTTTGATGTGGCGATGATTTTTGTCGGCACCATGGCTAACCGTTTTTCTGACAGCACCAGCGAAATTGACAACCTGGCGCTGCTGACGGCGCTTAAAGATAAATACGGCAAGCAGCAGGGCATGGCGGTCTTTAACCAGCTGAAATGGCTGGTGAATCCTTCCGCGCCAACTACTATTGCGGCGCAGGAAAGCACCTACCCGCTGAAGTTTGATCTGCAAAACACGCAAACGGCGGCGCTGCTGCCGCGCTACGACCAGCCGGCACCGATGCTCGATCGCCCGGCAAAAGGGGCCGATGGCGCGCTGCTGGCGCTGACCGCCGGGCAGAACCGGGAAACCATCGCCGCGCAGTTCGCGCAAAGCGGCGCTAACGGCCTGGCTGGCTATCCGACCACCAGCAATATGTGGGTGATTGGCAAAAACAAAGCCCAGGATGCGAAGGCCATTATGGTCAATGGGCCGCAGTTTGGCTGGTATGCCCCGGCGTACACCTACGGTATCGGCCTGCACGGCGCGGGCTATGACGTCACCGGTAATACGCCGTTTGCCTATCCGGGCCTCGTTTTTGGCCACAATGGCACCATTTCTTGGGGATCGACCGCCGGTTTTGGCGATGATGTCGACATCTTTGCCGAAAAACTCTCCGCTGAGAAGCCCGGCTATTATCAGCATAACGGCGAGTGGGTGAAGATGCTGAGCCGCAAAGAGACCATCGCGGTCAAAGATGGCCAGCCGGAGACCTTTACCGTTTGGCGTACGCTGCACGGCAACGTCATTAAAACCGATACTGCGACGCAGACCGCCTATGCCAAAGCGCGCGCTTGGGATGGCAAAGAGGTGGCGTCCATGCTGGCGTGGACGCACCAGATGAAGGCCAAAAACTGGCAGGAGTGGACGCAGCAGGCGGCCAAACAGGCGCTGACCATTAACTGGTACTACGCCGATGTGAACGGCAATATCGGCTATGTGCATACCGGCGCCTATCCGGATCGCCAGCCCGGCCACGACCCGCGTTTGCCGGTTCCCGGCACCGGAAAATGGGACTGGAAAGGGCTGCTGTCGTTTGATTTGAACCCGAAAGTGTATAACCCGCAGTCGGGCTATATCGCCAACTGGAACAACTCGCCGCAAAAAGACTACCCGGCCTCCGATCTGTTTGCGTTCCTGTGGGGCGGAGCGGATCGCGTCACTGAGATCGACACGATCCTCGATAAGCGATCGCGATTCACCGCCGATCAGGCGTGGGATGTTATCCGCCAGACCAGCCGTCGGGATCTCAACCTGCGCCTGTTTTTACCGACGCTGAAGGAAGCCACCGCGAGTCTGGCGGAAAACGATCCGCGCCGCCAGCTGGTGGATAAACTGGTGGCCTGGGACGGTGAAAACCTTGTCAATGATGACGGAAAAACTTATCAGCAACCGGGATCGGCGATTCTCAACGCCTGGCTGACCAGCATGCTCAAGCGCACGGTGGTTGCCGCGGTCCCAGCGCCGTTTGGCAAGTGGTACAGCGCCAGCGGCTATGAAACCACGCAGGACGGGCCAACCGGCTCGCTGAATATCAGCGTGGGAGCGAAGATCCTCTACGAAGCTCTGCAGGGCGATAAGTCGCCAATCCCGCAGGCGGTCGATCTGTTTGGCGGTAAACCGCAGCAGGAGGTGGTACTGGCGGCGCTGGACGACGCCTGGCAGACGCTATCAAAACGCTATGGTAACGACGTCACCGGTTGGAAAACCCCGGCCATGGCGCTTACCTTCCGGGCCAATAACTTCTTCGGCGTGCCGCAGGCGGCAGCAAAAGAGGCGCGTCATCAGGCGGAGTACCAGAACCGCGGCACGGAAAACGACATGATTGTCTTCTCGCCAACCTCGGGGAATCGCCCGGTTCTCGCCTGGGATGTGGTTGCGCCGGGGCAAAGCGGCTTTATTGCGCCGGATGGTAAGGCCGATAAACACTATGACGATCAGCTGAAAATGTACGAGAGCTTTGGTCGCAAATCGCTGTGGTTAACGCCTCAGGAAGTTGACGAGCACAAAGAGTCTCAGGAAGTGCTGCAGGTTCAGCGGTAATACTTTGGCATCCCCCGGCTTCTTATGCGGGGGCGAGGTTGGAAACCTTATTGCACGCGACAAACCAAGTGTTCTGCCAGTGTGATTGGGAATTAAAGAGTTTGTTAGCCAGAAGCAGGTGGCCGCACATCGCGAATGGCGCACATAAAAAACCTGCCTTCCGGCTAACATCGTTCACTTAAGCAAAGCGATTAGGGGAAACGCCGGGATTTGGTTCCCGGAGGGATGCCAAACCCGGTGGTCGCCCCGGGTATCTCAATCTTAAACTGACGGTGTTAGCCTTCCGGCAGGTTTTTTTATCAGGTACGTATGCGTTTCTGTTTTATCAGAAAGTCACGCCGCCGCCCACATAGGCACCATCAACCAGGGTGTGGCCTGGACGACCGTCTTTGCCATCAACGCTCACGTGGCGGTAGCCCACTTTCAGGGTCAGCGGGGTGATTGGGGTCCAGCTTACGCCGCCGTTCGCTTCAACGTAGTTTTTGACGCTATTGTTCAACCCTTCTGGTGCGACATAGCCTTCACCAAACACATTGATGCTGTCGGTTACCGCGACGCTAACACCGCCACCGATTGGGAATGCTACGCCGTTATCGCCTTTTTTCGGCCCGATGTAGATGGCTTTCGCGCCGGCATTCAGCATCACCGGGCCCACTTCGAGGTTATAGCCTGCACCAACGCCACCGGTCTGGGTGCCATCATCGGTGTTTTTGAGCCAGTTACCTTCGGCATACAGACCGGAGGTGGATTTACCCATTTCAACATTCAGATTGGTGAAGTTTTTACCCTGCTCAATGCTGCCCCCCATGGCCAGTGCGGAACCCGATACGGCAGTCAGAGCGGAAAGGAGAAGGACATTAAGCTTTTTCATGGTGTATACCTCGTCATCAGAATTAATCTGCGGACACCTTAACAATCATTTTTTACCGCTGCAAATGTGAGGTAAGTCGAATTTTTATGCTGGTTTTGTTAATGAATTTACTTTGTGATGTTGTTGGTTGGTGTATTTTTAACGACGTCAATGTTTAATCTTTTGACGTTTAGTACCTGTTTAGCGTTTGGCTAAACGGACGCTGAACAGAGCGGCGGGAATTGGTTGGATGTGAATTAATTGGCTTTTTAATAATTTCCGAAAACGTTTCAATCTTCGTTTATGACAATGTAAATTTACATTTCTACGCATTTTATTACCCCCTCCGGGCGGAGAGGGCAATGACGATGCGGCTATTTGCGTAACCCAGCAAATGCAGCGCGGATCTCATCTTCCGGCAGTTGGATGCCGATAAACACCAGCGTGCTGTGCGGTGCTTCATCGCCCCACGGACGATCCCAGTCGGCGCTGTATAGCCGCTGTACGCCCTGGAACAACAGGCGGTTGGGTTCGCCATCAATCCACAGCATCCCCTTGTAGCGCAGCAGCTTGTCGGCGAAATCCAGCAGCAGATTTTCCATCACTCGCGAAACATCGCTGATATCGACCGGGTAATCCAGCTCGACCACGATAGACGATACGTCGTTTTGTTTGTCGGCCATAAAGTGGAAGCGTGGCTTCGAGGTGACGTTCTCTTCGAGCATAAAACCGTTGGTATTGAACAGCTGTGACAGATCGATATCGCCGTGGACGACGGTATAAATCGGCGCGCGGGCGTTGATGCGGGTCAGGCGCTCGCGGAGCTTTTCGGCGTCGCCCGCCACGTCGGTTTTGGTCAGCAGAATGCGATCGGCATAGCCGACCTGCGATTGCGCGATGGTGAACTGGTTCATCTGGTCGTCGGCGTGTACCGCGTCAACCAGCGCAATCACGCCGTCCAGCAGATAGCGTTCGCACAGGACCTCGTGGGAGAAAAAGGTTTGAATGATCGGGCCGGGGTCGGCCATGCCGGTGCACTCAATTACCAGGCGGTCAAAGTTGATGGTGCCTTTGTCGAGGTTATCGAGCAGGTCGAGCAGCGCATCTTCCAGTTCGTTTGAGCGGGTGCAGCAGATGCAGCCGTTGGTCAGGGTTTTAATCTGGGTGGCCCGATCGCCAATCAGCTGGTCGTCAACGGAGACTTCGCCGAACTCGTTTTCAATGACGGCAATTTTAAAGCCGTGCTGTTCGTTGAGAATGTGACGCAGGAGGGTAGTTTTTCCCGCGCCGAGAAATCCGGTAAGTAGGGTAACTGCAATCGGTGCCATGTGGTCTCCTTTTAGCAGCAGCGCATGCCGCCTTTTCCATCACCGCCGTAGCGTGCCTGCTGGCGCTCGCGGAAGAATTCTTCATAGGTCATGTACGGTTTATCCGGATGGTTGGTCTGCATATGTTCAACGTAGTTGTCATAGTCCGGAATGCCGATCAGCATTTTTGCCGCCTGACCGAGGTATTTTTTTGCCTGTCCTAAGTTACCAAACATTGTGCCATCCCGATAATAGATAAAGCCGGATAGCGGCTGGCGCCTTATCCGGCCTACATGCTGTGCTTGCAGTGTGTCGGATGGCGGCTGATGCCTTATCCGACCTACGGGAATTTGTAGGGCGGGTAAGCGTAGCGCCACCCGCCAGACTGTTAATGATGTGAAGAGGTTTTCACGCCGCCTTCTGGAACCGGTACGTACGGTGTTTCTTTGTCGGTACGTTTATCGCTATTGCGCACCTGCATCCAGGTTTTGAAACCGTAGAAGATGATGCTGTACACCACCACCAGGAACAGAATACTCAGGCCGGCGTTGGTGTAGTTGTTAACCACGATATGGTTCATATTGGCGACCTGCTGGGCAGTCAGTTCACCACCGGCAGCAATTTTCTCTTTGTACTGGCTGGCCATGTAGAAGAAGCCTTCCATCTGTGGATTGGTGCTGAACAGTTTCTGGCCCAGCGCCCAGGTGGTGCAGATAAGCAGCCATACCGCAGGGATGGTCGTTACCCAGATGTATTTAGAGCGCTTCATCTTAATCAGGACAACTGTACCCAGCACCAGCGCCACGGCGGCCAGCATCTGGTTAGAGATACCGAACAGCGGCCACAGGCTCTTCACGCCGCCCAGCGGGTCGACAACGCCTTGATACAGCAGGTAGCCCCACAGACCGACACAGCCCGCAGTTGCTACAACGCCTGCTACCAGAGAGTCGGTTTTCTTCAGGAACGGCACGAAGTTACCCAACAGATCCTGCAGCATGAAGCGGCCAGCACGGGTACCGGCGTCCAGCGCGGTGAGGATAAACAGCGCTTCAAACAGAATACCAAAGTGGTACCAGAAGCCCATATCGGCCATCGGCAGGACTTTGTGGAACACGTGCGCAATACCTACAGCCAGCGTTGGTGCGCCGCCTGCGCGGTTCAGTACCGACGGTTCGCCGATATCTTTCGCCGTTTGCAGAATCTGCTCAGGGGAGATGACGAAGCCCCAGGAGCTGACGGTTGCTGCCGCGTGTACGGTAACGTCTTTGAGCTGTGCGGCAATCAGCGCCGCATTCTCGCCGCCCATTTCATGCAGGTTTGGCATGGTGATGCCCAGGCCCGCTGGTGGGGTGTTCATGGCGAAGTACAGGCCAGGTTCGATGATGGAAGCCGCAACCAGCGCCATAATCGCCACGAAGGATTCCATCAGCATCGCGCCATAGCCAATCAGACGAGCATCGTTTTCGTTGGCCAGCAGCTTCGGCGTGGTGCCGGAGGAGATCAGCGCGTGGAAGCCGGATACTGCGCCACAGGCGATGGTGATAAACAGGAACGGGAACATTGCGCCTTTCCACAGCGGACCGGTACCGTCGATGTACTGGGTCACTGCCGGCATTTTCAGATCCGGGTTGAGGATAACGATCCCCAGCGCCAGGCCGACGATAACGCCGATTTTCAGGAAGGTGGCGAGGTAGTCACGCGGCGCCAGAATCAGCCACACCGGCAGCAGCGCGGAGATAAAGGCATAACCAATCAGCGCGAAGGTGATGGTGGTGTCTTTAAAGGTCAGCGCAGGGCCCCAGTACGGGTCGTGCGCAATCACGCCGCCGAAGTAAATCGAGGCCACCAGCAGCACGATACCAATCACCGACACTTCGCCGACGCGGCCCGGACGGATAAAGCGCATGTAGATACCCATAAACAGCGCAATTGGCACGGTCGAGCAGACGGTGAACACGCCCCACGGGCTTTCTGCGAGGGCTTTCACCACGATCAGCGCCAGCACCGCCAGGATAATAATCATTATCAGGAAGCAGCCAAACAGCGCGATGGAACCCGGCACGCGGCCCATCTCTTCTTTGACCATTTCGCCCAGCGACGAACCGTTACGGCGCGTGGAGATAAACAGCACCATAAAGTCCTGTACCGCCCCCGCCAGCACCACGCCCGCCAGCAGCCACAGGGTACCCGGTAGGTAGCCCATCTGTGCGGCGAGTACCGGGCCAACCAGCGGACCGGCACCGGCAATGGCGGCGAAGTGGTGGCCGAACAGCACGTAGCGGTTGGTCGGCACGTAGTTCAGGCCATCGTTGTTAATAACCGCCGGCGTCGCGCGCGTCGGGTCAAGCTTCATCACCTTCTGGGCGATGTACAGGCTGTAGTAGCGATAAGCCACCAGATAAACGGAAACCGACGCTACGACGATCCACAGGGCACTGACGTGCTCACCGCGGCGCAGGGCGACGACCGAGAGGCAAAACGCACCGATGATTCCGAGAATCACCCAGGGTATGTGCTTGAATAGCTTTTTCGTATCCATAGTAAAACCTGGTTTTTATAGGATGAATGTTCAGCCGAAGCTGCCGTTGTATTGAGTTTGGGGTTGAGGAGGTATTGACCGTTATGCTGAGGACAATTTTGCCAGACCGACGCGCGTGTAAAGTTGAGTAAGTGGGTGAGCGGTTGAAAGTGAGGGCTAAGCGGTTACGTGCGGGGGTAAGCGGTTGAGTAAGCTCTGAGCAACGAAGAAATATGTGATTGAGATCTCAAGTTTTTTCATCGAACCGCCGGTGTTGTGGCGCTGAACGGTGGCGCAATACCGCGGCATGCATGAGAAGGTGGGAATGGGCATTGTCGGTTGTGCTGCGATGGGCAGGGTTGCACCTGTTAACGCGATGTCATCAATCATCCACAGCGAATGAAAGCCGTGGTAGAGTTTGCTGAGAACATCGCTGGCGCACAGGAATATAAATGTGATGTAAATCAATACGTTAACCAAGTAAAACCCGCGCCTCCCTCTATGCTTTAAACCTGCCCGACAATATGGAGAAGAAGAATGACTACGGTAAACATTGCGCTCAATGACGCCTATGAGCTGGCCTTTGACGTGCTGCGCTCAAATGGCTTTTCGCAACCTCACGCCGACGCTATCGCGCGTAACGTCACGGCCGGTGAGCGCGACGGCTGCGCCTCACACGGTCTGTGGCGCCTGCTGGGAATCGTCGAAACCTTACGTAGGGGCAAAGTCTCGCCGGATGCGAAGCCGATTATTGTCGACCAGGCCCCCGCTATCGTGAAAGCGGATGCCCAGGGCGCGTACTCGCTGTGCGCTTATGAACAGGCGCTGCCGCTGTTGATTGAGAAAGCCCGCCACTGTGGTATTGCGGCACTGGCAATTAACCACTGCGTACACTTCTCTGCGCTATTCGCCGACGTTGAACCGCTGACCGATGCCGGGCTGGTGGGGTATGCCTGTACACCAAGCCATGCCTGGGTTGCACCGGCGGGCGGTACTCAGCCGTTGTTTGGTACCAACCCGATTGCCTTCGGTTGGCCGCGCGGCGATAAACATCCGTTTATCTTTGATATGGCCACCAGCGCGGCGGCGCGCGGTGAAATTCAGCTGCATCAGCGGGCGGGTAAATCCATTCCTGAAGGCTGGGGGATTGATAGCGAAGGGCAGCCGACAACCGATCCGCAAGCGGTGCTGGACGGAGCCATGTTGACATTCGGCGGGCACAAAGGCTCGGCGTTGGCGGCGATGGTCGAACTGTTTGCCGGGCCACTGATTGGCGATATGACCAGCGCGGAATCACTGGCCTGGGATAACGGTGCAGGTGGTCTGCCGTACGGTGGTGAACTGATTCTGGCACTTGATCCACAGCGGTTCTTAGGTGATGAAGCGCCGGTGCATTTAGCGCGCGCGGAGACCCTATTTGACGGTATGCAAGCGCAAGGGGCGAGACTGCCCGGCGAGCGGCGCTATCTGGCGCGTTTGCAGAGTGAAAAACAGGGGCTGGCGCTTTCACGCGACCTGTATGATGAAATCTGTGCTCTGCGCGGATAAACCTTTCGCGCCGCCCATCAGTGGCGGCGCGGTACTAACGTAATATCGCGATTTTGCCGCGCATTAATAGGCATAATTTCTATAAAGTTTTTCTTTTCCCCGCCGAAAATTTGTTATTCGTCTAAAGGAAAGAGAAACATGTTAAACCGTCTTAAAATCGTCACCAGCCTTGTGCTGGTTTTGGTGTTGTTTGGCCTGTTGCAGCTGGCATCAGGTGGCCTGTTCTTTAACTCCCTGAAGCATGACAAAGAGAACTTCACCATTTTGCAAACGGTGCGTACGCAGCAGTCCGGGCTAAACGGTAGCTGGGTTGCACTGCTGCAAACGCGCAATACCTTAAACCGCGCCGGGATCCGTTACATGATGGATCAGAATAATATCGGTAGCGGTGCAACCGTCGCTGAACTGATGCAGATTGCCAGCAAATCTCTGGGGGAAGCGGAAAAGCGTTGGACCGAATATGAAGCATTGCCGCGCGATCCGCGTCAAAGCGAAGCGGCTGCGTTGGAAATTAAGCGTAACTACGATATTTACCACGGTGCGCTGGCGGAGCTTATTCAGCTGCTGGGGGCAGGCAAGATCAATGATTTCTTCGATCAGCCAACCCAGGGCTATCAGGATGGTTTTGAGAAAGCCTACGTCAACTACCTGCAGCAGAACGACAGCCTGTACGATCTGGCGGTGAAAGATAGCAATGCGTCTTACACCCAGGCGATGTGGATCCTGTTTGCCGTGATGGTGGCGGTACTGGCGGTGATCATCTCCGTTTGGTTGGGCGTGCGCAAAACGCTTATCTCTCCACTGAATCGTTTAATCGACAGCATTCGTCATATCGCCGGCGGCGATCTGGTGAAGCGTATTGATGTCGAGAGCCACAACGAAATGGGCGAACTTGCGCACTCTCTGCGTCATATGCAGGGTGAGCTGGCGCGTACCGTGGGTGAAGTGCGTCAGGGTGCGGATGCGATTTACAGCGGCGCCAGCGAAATCGCGATGGGCAATAACGATCTCTCTTCCCGTACTGAGCAGCAGGCGGCATCTCTGGAAGAAACCGCGGCCAGCATGGAAGAGCTGACCGCTACCGTGAAGCAGAACGCCGAAAACGCCCGTCAGGCCAGCCATCTGGCGTTGAGCGCGTCGGAAACCGCGCAGAAGGGCGGTAAAGTGGTGGATAACGTGGTGCAGACGATGCGCGACATCACCGCCAGTTCGCAGAAAATCGCCGATATTATCAGCGTCATTGACGGCATTGCCTTCCAGACCAACATTCTGGCACTGAACGCCGCGGTTGAAGCCGCACGTGCAGGCGAGCAGGGGCGTGGTTTTGCGGTGGTCGCGGGCGAGGTTCGTAACCTGGCGCAGCGCAGCGCCCAGGCGGCACGCGAAATTAAGAGCCTGATTGAAGATTCGGTAAACCGTGTCGATCTCGGTTCTACGCTGGTGGAAAGCGCCGGTGAAACCATGGATGAAATCGTCAATGCTGTCACTCGCGTGACCGATATCATGGGTGAAATCGCCTCGGCGTCCGATGAGCAGAGCCGTGGTATCGACCAGGTTGGGCTGGCAGTTGCCGAGATGGATCGCGTGACTCAGCAGAACGCCTCGTTGGTGGAAGAGTCGGCGGCGGCGGCTGCCGCGCTGGAAGAGCAGGCGAGCCGTCTGACACAGGCGGTGGCGGTATTCCGTATTCAACAAGGTCAGGCTGCGGCGGCGCGTGAGTCAGCGAGCACGGTTGCGGTTGCGCCGACGACGCTGCGTAAAGCGGCTGCTACCGACACTGGGGAAAACTGGGAAACCTTCTGATGCCGTTTCGCGCCTTCCCGGGCGCGTTAATCCAGCATCAGGCGCATGGCGCAGCGTGATTCATACGCAAAGCCATGCGCCGTCTCCAGGTTTCGTTTCTGCCGGAGTGCCGCGTCTAACGTGGCCTCTGGCAGGATTTCAAATCCCATCCGCGCATACCATGGCGCATTCCACGCCACATCCCGAAATGTCGTTAACGTCAGCGATGTAAAGCCTCTCTCCCTTGCCACTGTTGCTACAAAATCAATCAGCCGGCGACCTAAGCCTTGCCCCTGCCATGCCAGATGCAACGATATTTCGGTAATAAACAGCGAATCATCTTGCGCTTCAGCCAGCAGAAAGCCGACCGGGCAATCGCCAGCCAGCACAACCCAGCTCAGGCCATCAGATGCGGCCTGCTGGTGCTGATCCACGGAAATAACGGGCCCCTCGGCAAGCCAGGCCAGCTCAGGAATTTGCGCAAAGCGCTGACCAGCGGCGCGTTCAATCGCGGGTAATGCGGCGATATCAAATTGGGTGGTTGGGCGACAGGAGAAGGTCATACGGCCTGCTTTGGGGATAGGCCCGGCAGCTTGATGACTACCGGGTGCGATGGAATTAGCCTTCTGAGGCAACGACTTTGATTTCTACCATGCCAATCCCCAACTGACGAGGGGAGTGGCCGAGAATATTGCCGTCGTTGGTCGACTGCGGATCGGGCGGGACTATCACCAGCGTACTGGCTTCCGATGGGTTCTCGAAGTGCAGCGTGGTGGTGGTGACGTCGTTGTTCAGCGTCAACAGTTGTTCGTTTTTACCCACGCGTATCGGGATCGGTTTATCGGCGTTAGGGCCATAGGCTTTGGCGGTGATCACCAGATCGAAGCGCTTCGGCAGCGGGTGCTGATATTCAATCTTCACCTCTTTGCCCAACTGCGCGTTAGACCAGCGTCCCCACGACTCCGGCCGTGAGATGCCGCTAAAGCTCTTCACTTCTTCTGGCGCACCGGCAACGTTGAAAATAAAACTGTCGGCCTTGTAGCGAATATCGTTATCGACGATTTTCAGCGAGTCGACGTTGCCTTTGTAGCGCACCATGTCGATAACCGTATCTTTGAATTCGGTTTTGCCGTTCCACATCGCTTTATCGACCTGCTGTACTTTCTGCTCACCGCCAAGCTGGCCCTGTGAGACGCACCAGTTGGTGGAAAGCGAGAGCTCTGGCGACCACAGCTGTGCCATCTTATAGCAACGGTCAACCCAGACGAAATTGTCGCGCGGGGCAAAATCAGCCAGCTGATAGCGCAGCGGGGCGGAGTATTCGCTTTCCGGCAGCGGCTCCACGCGGTTGTCCGAAACGCGCAGCAGCAGCGGTAGGCGGAAATGGCTGCCGGAGAACGCGATCATGTTTTTCTGGGTATCGATAGAGAAGGTTTTGATCTCTTTCGGGAAGTTCCACAGACGGATAACGTCAGGCTTCCAGGCCAGCACTTTTTCTTTCATGTTGAGGAACACTTCGGAAAGCGACTGTCCCGACAGGCTGCTGCGACCAAGGCCGATAAAGTTATCGCCGCCGAGCAGATCCAGCACCGTGGCGCCGTTATCCATCGTGTTGCGTTTCACCGCCAGCAGATCCTGCTCATCGGGTTTGTCGCCGCGCAGAATAAAGAACAGATTGCTGCGATCCTGTTTGTTCAGCTCATCCCAGGCAGTATTTTTCATCGCCAGGTGATCGGAGGAAACCACGATAATGGTGTTTTTAAACCACGGGGATGCTTTGATCTTATTGATAAATTCGGCAATATTTTCCTGGCTGCAGGCGACGGCGCTAAATGACTGGTTGGCTTTGCCATTGATGTCATAGCGTTTCCGGTTACAGGAGCGCGAAATGAAACCGTCCGGATGGTGAGTGTCTACGGTTAGGGTAAACAATGAGAAACGTTTCCCTTCGCGGGAGAGGGTCTCAAATTTCTTCCAGGCTTCATCGAGTACGGTGTCGTCGTAGTAACCCCAGTCATTCTTGTAGGCCGGGTCGGAGACGGTGGTTTTCAGCTCTTCCGCGCCGTACAGATAATCAAAGCCGTGCGATTTCAGGAACACATCTTTGCCGGCAAAGCGCAGGTTGGCGCCCTGAACGAAGTAGTTTTCGTAGCCGGAGTTTTTCAGGATATCGCCAAGGCAGATATTCTGCGGGAAAAAGCTCGAAAGCGAGGCGGAGGCGTTGCCTTCAAACGGTGCGAACAGCGGAATACCACACTGGGAGGCGACCATGCCAGCAATGGTGTAGTCGGTGCCCGGCAGCTGCATGGTGTGACTAAAGTCCAGCCCTTCGTTCTTTAGCGCGCCCAGTTCAGGGGCCAGATTCGGGAAAGCCTGCTCGTCAAAGTAGGTGCGTTCAAGACTTTCGCCATAGATATAAACGAGGTTTAATTTCGGCTGCGGAATCGTCTTTGACGGCTCTTTATAGTAGGCCGAGAAGTCAGGATCGCCATCACGCGACTGAGATTTTACCAGCTCGCTAATCTGGCGAAATGCTGGACTGGCGTCCACTGAACCGACGGCCAGAATCAGTGCCAGCAGGCTATAGCCAAAATGGTGAGGATGATGGCGGCGACGGCGCAGCAGCCAGCCTAACCCACCAAAAACGGCGATCAGTGCGACAGTAATGCCCAGGCCCGGCAGGATATATTTACCCACACCCGCGCCCGTCAGGCTATTGGTCAGGGTATAGAGCACCGCATCGGTGATACCATCGCCGGTGAAGTAGTCACTTGCGTACAGCGTAATATTCAGGACCACAAACAGGCCCAGTACCGCTAAGGTGGCAGCAAACCACCATTTATTACGCCCTGCCTTCCACGCGTAAATCGCGATAGAAGCCAGAAACAGTACGAGAGATAACAACTCTGACACTTCACATCCTCGACAGCGCCAGGTGTGCTGGCTGAACAGAAATTAACTTCACAATTTAATTGTGTCGTCATCTGTCTGCAATTCTAATGTGATCAAAGTGTGGTGTTATTCAGAATTGGTTTAGAAATAGTCGATTTTTTGTGTTACGGAATATTTACGATGAATGAGATGAAGGATCTCATTCATCGTAAAAAGGCATCAGGAAAGGAAGTTAACGCCCTGTTTCAGCACCAGATCGCAGGCTTTGGTTTTTACTTTTTTACCCAATTCGGTATTACCCAAACTGTCGAGATCCAGCTTCTGGCCATCTTTGGCACTCAGCAGACCTTCAATACCGTCCATGTAGCCGGTGTCTTTTTTCTGCTCGGCTGGGGTGCTAAGGCCCAGTTTATCCAGCACCTGGTTTTTCACGTTATCAACGTTGGTGACGGAAGCCAGTTTCTGTTTCGCGCAGTATTGCATGATCCCAGCCGCGTTGTTCATTGAGCTGGAGCTCAATGACTGGCTGCCGCCGTTAAGCAGGCTGGTTAAGGACGAGAGTGAGGAACCGCCGCTTTGGGTGGTGCTGTTGCCGCCGGTAAGCTGGGTCGCTGCGCTGCTCAGATCCTGTAACGATACGGCACCTGCCGCAGTTGAAACAAACGCACTAGCAATGATGACGCGGCAAAGCATCGATTTTACTGATTTCATGGATGGACTCGTGTGTGCAAGTAAAAGTTAACCTAATGAGTATACTCCTCTCATTCACCGGATTTATCTTAATACTCTTTGCCCGTGACCCGGCTGCGATAACTATCCCAGTTAAAAATAACCCACAGACTGTTACCAAGGCGCATACGATCCATCACGCGTTCACCCAGCATTTTATTCATTTCGTCCAGATTACTGTTGGTCAGCATTCCGGTTGGCCGTTTGGAGGATGAGCGGCGATCGACAATTTGGTTGATGATCACTTTTTCATAGCGCGATTCGGTCTGCATGCCGATCTCATCGATAACCAGCAGATCAACGTTGCTGAGATCGCTCAGCAGCTGCTCTTCGCTGGTTTCCCGGCTGCCGAATGTCTCTTTCATTGCCGACATAATATCGGCGACGGTAATGATCAGTACCGATTTACCGCGCAGCAGCAGTTCGTTGCAGATGGCCGCCGCCAGGTGATTTTTGCCGGTGCCCGGTTTGCCGGAGAAGATAAAGCTCGCGATGTTGCCATCGAATTCATCGACGTACTGCCGCGCCTTTGCCAGCGCGTTCATCTGGCCTTCATTTTCGACGCGGTAGTTATCAAACGAGCAGTTCTGGTGCAGCGGACGAATACCGGAGCGGTTGAAGGTGCGCTGCATCTTCATGGCACGGTTTTCCCGCGCCAGCGCGGCGGCGCGGATCTCGCCCTGTTCCTTTTGCCAGGCCAGCAGCTCTTCGCCGGTTTTGAACGCCGGTTTGATATGTGCCGGCATCATCTTCTGCAAGCGTTTCATTAATTCGCCAACGTCTTTCATGCTCAACCTCTGAAACCCGGTGGAATATGACTGTCAGGTTCGCTGACCGTATTGATATCGCGGCGCGTCTGGTTGCTGCCGTTTGCCCGGCCCATTTGCACGCTGCGCGCCAGTTTTTGCTGCCACTGTACGTGATGGAACACTTTGCCTTCCGCTTGCCAGTAGGCAACGAACGAGGCCAGCTCTTCCGGCGTCACGGGCTCGCTAAGCGCAATGCCCCACAGCGCAGAAAGGCGCAGGAATTCCGCATCCGGCTGCCAGCCCGCGTACATGGCAAATTTGCCCATTGGCACGGCGATAGGTGCCGGGGTGGGTTCTTCAAAAAACTGCGCATCCAGCGCCACGTCGCTGCCTGGACGGGATAGTTTTTCTTCCAGCGCCAGCAGTTGCGCCAGCCGTTCTTGCGTAATGGCATAGAACGCGGGCGCATTATTGGCAAACACCGCAAGCGCACCGCCCTGGGTTTGCGCAAGAATAGCAACGGGATCGGCGTTGAACGCATCAATACCAATCACGTTGGGCGTTAAAATTCGCGAAGACATAACACTATCTCAATACAGAAAAAACAACGGGAAGGGTGCGGGAAGTCCGCACGAATACTGCACATAGTAGCACAAGCTTTGGGAAGGGCGGCACTCTCCCGCGCCGCCTTTGTGGTTACACCCGCGGACGCTTGCGATACAGCCACAGCCCGGGAATTGACAGGCCAATGGAGAGTGCTCCGACGATGGATGATGCTTTGAGGAAGTTAGTCAGCAGGGTGATCATCATCTCTTCGGTATAGCCAACATGGCTAATTTTCACCGCCGAGATCATTGCCGTATATGCGGAAATGCCGGGGAACATTGGGATCACGGCCGCCACGGTGAAAATTTTCGGGTGTGCCAGATACCAGCGTGACCACTGAATGCCAATACTGCCGACCAGCATCGCCGCAAGGAAGGTGGCCCATTCAATATTAAAGCCTGAGGTCATCATGACAAAGCGTGAAGCGTGGCCGATGGCCCCAAGTAGCGCACACCAGGGTAGCGCGCGCTGCGGAACGTTGAAGACCATTGCAAAGCCGACGGCAGGGATCGCCGACAGCACGATGTCTTGCGTCAGTAGTAACAGAAAATCGATTACACCCATCCGCGTAGCCCCCACACCGTCATAGCCATCACTACACCCACGCAGGTTGCCAGCGTTAACAGGCTGGCGATGGCCCAGCGGGCTAGCCCGGTATTGATATGCCCTTTAAACATGTCGGCGACCGCGTTGATCAGTGGGAAACCAGGGACCAGCAGCAGCACGCTTGCCGCCATGGCCACGGTAGACGTTTGCTGGAATGTCGGAAGCTGTAGCATCAACCCGGAGACGGTCGTTGCCACGAAGGCGGTCAGGGCGAAGTTAATCTGTGGATGCATGGAGCGGTGCGTGAGCATCTGGCGGATATACATCGCGACGGTGCTGGCGCACAAAGTGATGAACGCGCCATCCCAGCCGCCATTATTGAGCTTACAAAAACAGGCGCATGACAACCCAACCATCAGCACAACCAGCCAGCGCGGGTAGCGCAGCGGTTTAATCTGCGCAAAGCGCTTGGCGACGTCTTTATGATCCAGCAGTTTGTGTTCAGCCATAATCACGATGTGCTGCACTTCGGTGACGACATGCATGTTAATGCCGCGATCGCTGTTTTTGCGCGTAGAGGTGAGGCATAACCCATCCTTGATGGTGGTCAGGACAATCGCATTTGATGAGATTGCGCTTTCGACGCTGTCCATCCCCAGCGCGCGCCCGAGCCGGGTAGAGAGTTCTTCCACCAGAGCGCTTTCTGCCCCGTGCTGCAATAAAAAAAGACCGCACTGAATACAGAGCCGGGTAATAACTCGTTGTTCTGACTGATCGACTTCCATAATGACCTGGTACCGAAAAACGTCTGTGTAATGACCTATTTTTACCCGAAGAGCGCGTAGAGGCTATCCGGTCAGGATCAAACAATGTGCAAAAATTCGGCGACATTTGCATGAGAGCAAAGAGTTGATGTGGCCCACACTTTTATAAAACTGTTCGAAAGTGCAATTTTTGAACGGAATATGGCCTTCTTTTTCCCGTCCGACTTATCAAAAATGCATTTTGAAACTTTATCGATACACAAAACAAACAAATAATTAACCATGGTGTGAGGTCATCCTATGAACACGCAAGTTGCCATTATCGGTGCCGGGCCTTCGGGGCTACTGCTGGGACAGTTGCTAAATAATGCCGGGATTAAAACGGTCATACTGGAACGCCAGACGCCAGAGTACGTACTGGGCCGTATTCGCGCCGGGATCCTTGAAAATGGCACCGTTGAGCTGTTGCGTGAGGCGGGGGTCTCCCGTCGGATGGATGCCGAGGGGCTGGTTCACCACGGCGTTGAGTTTCTTTTTGCGGATAAACGAATCCCAGTACCGCTCAGCGAATTGACGAACGGTAAGAGCGTCATGGTGTATGGGCAGACGGAAGTCACTCGTGACTTGATGGAGGCGCGGGAATCCTGCGGTGCGCCGACGATTTATGGCGTTGAGCAAGTTGAGCTCCACGATCTCAAAAGCGATAAGCCATCTGTCACCTTCGTGAAGAACGGCGAGCTTTGCAAAATTGAGTGCGATTTTGTCGCGGGGTGCGATGGGTTCCACGGTGTTTCCCGGCAGAGCATTCCGCGCGAGATACTGCGCGAGTATGAAAGTATCTGGCCGTTTGGCTGGCTGGGGCTGTTGTCGGATACCCCGCCGGTTAACCCGGAACTGATTTATGCGCACCACGAGCGTGGGTTTGTTTTGTGTAGTCAGCGCTCACTAACAAGAAGTCGCTACTATTTGCAGGTGCCGCTTAGTGACAAGGTTGAGCAGTGGACGGATGAACGCTTCTGGAACGAGCTAAAATGCCGTTTGCCGGATGAGCTTAGTCAAAAGTTAGTGACTGGTCACTCACTTGAAAAGAGCATTGCGCCGCTGCGCAGCTACGTGGTCGAACCGATGCAGTTTGGCCGCATGTTCCTCGTCGGTGATGCGGCGCATATTGTGCCTCCAACCGGCGCAAAAGGGCTGAACCTGGCAGTGTCGGACGTCAATTATTTGTGGCGAATACTGCGTCAGTTTTATCACCATGCGCGTGCCGACCTGCTGAGTCAGTACTCGCAATTGGCACTAAACCGTGTGTGGAAAGGTGAACGGTTTAGCTGGTTTATGACCCATCTTCTGCATGATTTCCAGGACAAGAGCGCATTCGACAAAAAAATGCAGGAAGCGGATCGCCAGTACTATCTCGGCTCCCGCGCGGGCCTGACCACGATTGCGGAAAACTATGTTGGATTGCCTTATGAAAAAGTGGAATAAAGCATGAAAAGAGCGGGAGGCGCGGGACAGTCGGTGGATATTGTGCCGGTCTTTAAGCTCTATGGTGAACAAATGGGCTGGCCGACGCCTGACTTGTTGCATTGTGAGTCGATTCTCCAGCGCAGCAGCTTGTATGAGTGGCATATCCGGGTGCATCAACATGCCGAGCTGGTACAGCTGCTCTACCTGCACAAAGGACAAGCGGAGATTGAGATTGAAGGAGAGCGTAGGGTGGTGACTGAGGCCAGCATTCAGGTCGTACCATCGCTATGCGTACATGGTTTTCGCTTTTCGCCGGGTACGCAGGGATATGTTCTCTCGCTAGCTCTGCCTTTGCTGAGTCGTCTGGAAACGCAGTTTGGCCGCCAGCTAGACGTACTTAGCCGGCCTGGCTGTATTCCGGTTAAACGATCGAATCGGCATATTCAGACGCTATTTACGACGTTACTTAATGAATACACTGAAGATAATGATGCGCGAGAAATGATGCTCTACTCGCTACTTAGTGCGCTGCTGGTTTGGCTTAATCGGCAAGGAGCGCAGGGGGCAGCGGTGGAAGACAAAAGTGAGCGCAAACGTGTCGTGCTGCGCCAGTTTGCACGTCTGATGGAAAGCCACTATCGTGAGCATCTCTCGATTGCCGAATATGCGCAAAAACTGGGGGTCTCGACGACGCATTTGAACTGTTTGTGCCGGGAATTTCACGATACCAGCGCGTTAGGGGTCTTGCATCAACGGCTGCTGCTTGAGGCGAAAAGAAGCCTGCAGTATACCAGTATGACTGTTACTCAGGTATCTGATTACTTAGGATTTAGCGATGTTACTTATTTCTCCCGTTTTTTCCGTAAGAAAGGCGGTATGGCCCCCAAAGAATTCAAACTGGGAATGGTTAAGGAGTTATAAATTACTGTGGCTTAGTTTTAATTATACTTATTATATTTTTAATATTTTCTAAGTAATTGTGCATAAATTGATATGCAATACTGCTTTAGTTAACCCTGCCAGTAACTTCATGCAGCAGTATCAATTATTCGTTTGATACATTAACGTTATTATATTGGATTTAAGGGAATAGAAAAGGATTGATTCATTTCCTAATTAATACTTCTTCGGTATTTAATCTGTTTATATTCAGGAAATGAATCTTCGAATGGATACGGAGGTTATATGGTGCCAGAATTCTGCAAATTCGCGGTAATAATCAGTAAAATACCGGTAATGCAGTCCGGGCTTAGTACTATCATGGGAGCCCATTTCCCCGATTACGAGCTCAATTTTTGCCAGTGTCTGGAAGAGCTGACGCTGCTTCAACTCCGACGTGCTGATGTTGTTGTTATTGATTTTTCAGGTGATATCAGACACCCCCGAGCGCTTTGCGAACAGTACTACGCGCTATTGTCACAGTATCGCGATATTCACTGGGTCTTCATGATTGGTCGGCAATACTATGCGCTGGCCGTTGAGTTTCTTATGCGCCCGGAGAGTACCTTACTTTCTGAATCAGACCCTATTGAACGTGTTATTCAAGCCGTTCAGCAAGGTGGTGTGAGTGCGGAAAAAATTAGTCAGACGCTGCTTTCAATACAAGATAATGATGATTTGGAAAGCGATGTTGGCCAGTTAATCATGTTGACGCTCTCTGAACGTAAAGTCCTCCGTTTATTAGCGAAAGGATGGGGGATTAACCAGATTGCAGCCTTATTGAAAAAGAGTAATAAAACCATTAGCGCGCAGAAAAATAGCGCAATGCGTCGACTTGCCCTTCGCAGCAACGCGGAAATGTATGCCTGGCTCAACAGTAGTCAGGGGATGAAAGAACTCAATCTCTACTCAGCCTATGGAGAGCAAGTCGAATGGAAGAGCACGGCGGGAAGCAGTGCATTGCTGTAATCGAGAACTGTATTATGACCGCGGTAGGATTGCGTCATTTATTCATGCATGCTCAGGATGAGCATCGTTCTTTTCAGTACTTTCGCAGTATCGCCGAGTTTAAGCTGGCGTCACGACAAAATTTATTTAATGCAGTGATATTTTGCCTGTCCGGAACGCGAGAATTCCGCATTGAATGCCTTTTTTCCATGGGAAAAATTGCGCGTGATTATCCAGAAATGGTGCGAATCATTCTGGCTAACGATGAGACTGAAATGGCGCTCATTAAACACCTTTCTCCAACCTATATTCATGGGGTGTTGAGTAAATCCAGCATGCTGGAAGATCTACAACAAAACATGCTGGATCTGCTGAGGGAAGCGGCTTTAGGGCATCAATGTGCAGAGGTTTCGTCTAAGCAAAGAACATGTCATTTTCTGAGCCCAACTGAGAACATGATCTTGCGCTATATGACCTATGGCTATTCGTTGATGGAAATTTCTCAGCGGCTGGGCAGAAATATCAAAACAATCCGTGCCCATAAATTCAATGCGATGACTAAGCTTGGCGTAAATTCTGATGTCGGCCTTCTGAGCGCTGCGGATTTACTGGTATCTCTACCCGATCGTAATACGGCTTTTACGCAGTCGCTCTATTCCGCATAACAAATAACGATCACTGGCAAACGTCAACCCATGTCGCTGCTGTGAGGCTCGCCATTCTTTGTGGTGAAATTCGCACAGCGCTGTGGGTGGCACCCGCTGCAGGCAGGACCTCCTCATATTGCTGTAGAGAAACATCGCAATAAACGGTTAGCGGGTTTTCCAGTCCGAACGGACAGACGCCGCCAACGGGATGCCCGGTGAGCACAATAACTTCGTCGGTGCTGAGCATTCGCGCTTTTGCCCCAAATGTCTCTTTCAGCTTTTTATTGTCCAGTCGCGCATCGCCACTGGCGACCACCAGAATCGCCCGATCTTTGATTTTTAATGAGAGTGTTTTTGCAATTTGTCCAGGCTCAACCTGGTGTGCGGCAGCAGCCTGTGCAACGGTCGCAGTACTTTGTTCAAGCTCGATAATCGTGATGTCGGGGGCGTTTTCGGCAAAGAATTCTCGTACGGACTGTAGGCTCATCGTGCTCTCCTGAAATTTCGGCGAGTCACTCTGTCATAAAGCGGCTTGGGTTGTAAATATTACGACGAAGTGGTGCAAAAATTGTTTGATTTCTGGATCTCCTTCACAATCACTGCAACCGGTTACTGTAACCGGTTGCTGTTCTTTGCGCGGCGATTGATACTGCGGTTGTAACTTCCTTTGTATCTATAATAAGAGCCGTGTATGAACTGTACTCAAATGAACATCAATACGGGCCACACACCCGTGCGTCATGGTAGTTCATCGTATGCCCAGTTATGCGTCGGCAAAATCGTTGTTGCTGTGCTTACGTCTCAAGCCTGTCAGGAGGGCTGCTATGTCTGCTAATCACGCTGCATTTAATTTAATATTTCGCTTTGTAGAAAATTTTGTAAGTCCCGTTGCAGGACGAATTTCATCTCAGCGCCACGTCATGGCTATCCGTGACGGTTTTATTTCCGCGATGCCTTTTATGATCGTCGGTTCATTCCTGCTGGTGTTTGCTTATCCGCCGTTCTCACCGGACACCACCTGGGGCTTTGCTCGTGCGTGGTTAGATTTAGCGAAAGAGTTTGAAGGGCGTATCTTGACGCCGTTTGATATGACGATGGGCATTATGTCTATCTATATCTGCGCGGCCATATCGTACAACCTCGGTAAACACTACGAAAAAACCAACCAGCTTGATCCGTTCATGTGCTCGATGTTGTCGATCATGGCATTTTTGTTGGTTGCGGCACCAAAAACCAGCGGTCATTTACCGGTGGATAGCCTCGGAGGAACCGGTATTTTTACCGCGATTCTGGTGGCGGTGTACTGCGTTGAAATGATGCGCTTTCTGAAAATCCGCAATATTGGTATCCGACTGCCGGACCAGGTACCGCCGATGATCAAAAACTCATTTGATCTGCTGATTCCGGTATTAGTCGTTGTGCTGACGCTGTATCCGCTGAGCCTGTTCATTCAGAGCCAGTTCGATATGCTGATCCCACAGGCCATTATGTCATTATTTAAACCACTGGTTTCCGCCGCTGACTCCTTACCAGCGATTCTGCTGGCGGTGCTGATTGGCCACCTGCTGTGGTTTGCGGGTATCCACGGTGCGGCGATTGTCTCTGGGATGCTACAGATGTTCTGGCTGACCAACCTTGGTCTGAACCAGACTGCGCTGGCGCAGGGTGCGCCACTGCCACATATCTTTATGGAAGCCTTCTGGACCTTCTTCATCGTTGTGGGTGGTTCCGGTGCGACGATGGGCCTGGTGTTCTGCTACCTGCGTAGCCGCTCGGCGCACCTGCGTTCTATCGGTCGTCTGAGCGTGGTACCTAGCCTGTTTAACATCAACGAACCGGTGATTTTCGGTACGCCAATTGTCATGAACCCTGTGTTCTTCATCCCATTCCTGCTGGCACCAATGGTGAACGCCATTCTGGCCTGGGCTGCAATGAAACTGGATCTGATTGGTCGTGTTATCTCGGTAGTACCGTGGACCGCACCGGCACCGATTGGCGGCGCGTGGGCATTGGGTTGGGACTTCCGTGCGGCGATTCTGGTGGTATTGCTGGTCTGTGTCTCTGCGGTTATTTACTATCCGTTCTTCAAAGTATACGAAAAACAGTTACTTGAGCAGGAAGACGAAGAAGCGCAGCGTGCAGCGGCAGAAGAGAGCCAGCAGGTTGCATAAATCAGTAGGGAATCGACGGGGCGAAAGCCCCGTTGTTTATTTAAGCGTGCAGTCGCCGCATTGCTGGACATCTGGCAGGCGATAGCGTTGGCAACAGGTCCGGCGAACTAAGCGGCCATCACGCATTACCACGGTACGCCACAGTGGGTTATCCTGGCCATTCGCTAGCGTTTTGGCAAAGAAGCAGCGTTGTCGCAGCAGGTTAACCTGATCCTCACCCAGCAGGGCGATCATCTCCCCGAGATACCAGTTAATTAAATAACCGGTGTTACTCCAGATAAGTTTGCCGTTAATCTCACCCGTCGCTTCCAGTGCTTCAACGACCGGCATCAGCATTTGCGTCACGATGTTATCCATCCGGTCGACGGTTGGCTTCTGACTTGCGCGGAGATCGTGGTGCACATCAACCCAGAAACATGCCGCGCGGCCTGTTTCGTGAAACTCAACGCGAAAATGGTCGGGGGAGAGGGCGATAGCCGATTCTTCAGTCAGCAGTGCCAGCATCAACGGGGGTACCAGCAGGCCGATATACCACTGTGCCCATAGCGAAATCAGCGGCTTATTTTCTCGCGGCTGCAAGGGCTGGTTACGGTAAATATGGTCGGAGTAAACGGCTAATAGGGAACTTAGCTCTGTCGGTTTCGCCCATTCAGCCAGCGTTTTGGCGCGATCGGGAGCCGCTTCATTCAGGCGGAAAAGCTCCAGCATATGCGGTCGCTGCTCGGCAATCTTTGCGCGCACCGATGCGGCAAACGCATTTTCCCTTTCGGGAAGCGGCGTGCGCCAGATAAGGTCATCAGCAATGGGTGCGGAACGATAAGCCATAGGAATAGCGAGATACAAACCTAAATGATAATGATTAGTAATCGTAGCTATAGATAAAAACAAGCGCAAGCGGTTTGTCGCCTGCGCCTGTGTTTTGTGAGCTTAGACGGCAGGAACCTGATCGCTGGTCAGGATATTATTACGCCCCATGTTTTTTGCTTCGTACAGCGCTTTATCAGCCATGGTCATCGCGGTGTTGATGTCTTTATCCTTTAACGGTGCGACACCGATGCTGACGGTCACGTGGGTGGCGACGCTGGCATTGAACATGTGCGGAATTTTAAGATCATAAACATGCTGACGGATACGCTCTGCTGCCTGCGTCGCGGTAGGGATATCGCAATTTGGCAGTAGCACCATAAACTCCTCGCCGCCAAAGCGAGTCACAATATCGCGTGAACGTACGGAATTGCGAATGGCCGCGGACACACGCATCAGCGCCTGGTCACCCATCATATGGCCGTAATGGTCGTTGTAGGCCTTAAAGTGGTCGATATCTAATAGCAGCACCGAGTGCTGTCCTGCACCCAGCGCCAGCAGCGACTCCAGACGAAACTGGAAGCCACGGCGGTTATAGAGGCCGGTAAGTGGGTCGAGCATACTCAGGCCATTTAGCGTCTCCCGTTCTTCCAGCAGCTTGTACATTAATCCCTGGGCGAAAGTATCGTTACGTCGTTGGATAACATATTGGATAGCAATGCCGATTAACGGCAGTGCGAAGCAGTAGGCCATCCGCCACCACTGTTCAGTGTTACTGGTGAACAGGCAGACAATAAATGTCGGCAATGAATGTAGGGCAAAGGCGACGATATTATTTGAAAATGCAATAGTCCCAACAAATAGGACGCTGAATAGTGCGACGAGTTGGAAATTGTCATTTGCTGAATAAAGTACCTGAGTTTTACTTAAAATATGCCAGGCCCATAAACAGCCAAAAATTGCCGAAATTAACGGGACATTCAAACGGATACGGGCATATCGCCAGTTCCATAGCAGCAGCATGCCGCTGCCTACCGCAATCATCGTTGCGGGCAGAGGGAAAATACTGGCGTCATATACCGGGCTAAAGACGGATAGCGCCGATGACACGAGGTTTAGAAACAAAAACAGCCGGAACGTGAGCTGATATTTTTGTGCGCGCAGTGTGCGCCATGATTGTACTGTCATTTTTTGAAGTTGTAGTCAGCCTTAAATAAATAAGTAAGTGCATAAAAAATAAGAATAAAAGATGAGTCAAAACGCGAATATTTTATTATCCGACATATTATTTTGGGTACAACGTATCACCATACAATATTCATGTCATTAATGATTATGAAACCTTAGCCTATAAGCTGACAAATAACAAAAAACAACATATGATATTGAGTATCATTATCATTTGCGGGTTGTGACATGTTGCAAAGAACATTAGGCAGTGGCTGGGGTGTTTTGATTCCGGGTGTTGCGCTGGCGATACTGAGCACGATGGGTCTTTCGGCGGACGTTTGGCGCGGGGTGATTGTCGTGGGTTTGCTGTTAAGCTGCGTAATGATTTGGCATCGTCAGCTGCGTCATTTCGTACTGCTGCCATCATGCATTGCTTTGATTGGCGGTATGGTCTTGATAACGATGAATTTAAAATTGATGGAATAATCAGGGGGGGATAGTTCAGGGAGAGTACGAGAATGCTGGTGCGAGGGGGGGGACTCGAACCCCCACATCCTAAGGACACTAACACCTGAAGCTAGCGCGTCTACCAATTCCGCCACCTTCGCACAGAAATCTCGTTTGCTATTATATCGCCCTCGTTGGTGCGAGGGGGGGGACTCGAACCCCCACATCCTAAGGACACTAACACCTGAAGCTAGCGCGTCTACCAATTCCGCCACCTTCGCACAGTGCGAGCGATATAACGTGGTTTATGGTGCGAGGGGGGGGACTCGAACCCCCACATCCTAAGGACACTAACACCTGAAGCTAGCGCGTCTACCAATTCCGCCACCTTCGCATACCATCGACACTTAAAAAGTATCGTTACCACGGAGGCGCATTCTAGTGGTTTTACGCTTGACGTCAATAGTTAATTATAGGTCGATGCACAATTGCTGCAAAAAACGGCGATTATATCGATTTACAGGCCGGATATCAGCGTATTCGCGGTATCCGGCCTGTAGATTAGGCTTTTTTGGCCTGGCGGGTCATGATGGCGCGATAGACTTTGAAGCGCCCGGTCTGGGCGATAACTTCATGGAAACCAAACATTTCATCCAGCATTGCCGGATATGGCAGGAAGGCGTTGGCCACGATGCGCAGTTCACCGCCGCTGTTCAGGTGGCGTACTGCGCCACGGATCAGCGTTTGTGCCGCATCCAGGCTGGTTTGCATACCATCATGGAACGGTGGGTTGGAGATAATCATGTCGAAACGACCGTTTATCTCAGAGAAGACGTTGCTGGCGAAAACTTCACCTTCAATGCCGTTTGCAGCCAGAGTCGCGCGGCTCGCTTCGACCGCCGGAGCGCTCACGTCGCACAGCGTCAGGCGGACTTTCGGTGAATGGCTTGCCAGTGATACTGCGAGCACACCTGCGCCACAGCCGACATCCAGCACCTTGCCTTTGCTATGCGGGGTCAACGTGGAAAGCAGCAGTTGGCTACCCACATCCAGACCATCACGGCTGAAGACGCCAGGCAGAGTCTTGATAGTCAGATCGCCCTGAGCGTATTCGCCCCAGAATGCTTCAGCATCAAAGGTCGGCTGCTTTTCCAGGCGGCCGTGATACAGGCCACAGCGACGGGCGCTGTCAACTTTGTTGAGCGGGGCGTATTCTGCCAACATCTGCTCAGCACTACGTACGCCGCTACGGTTTTCACCGACCACGAAAATATCCGTGCCGACCGGCAGCAGGGACAAAATATTCATCAACTGGAACTGTGCTTCCGGCTTATTTTTCGGCCAGTAGTAGATAAACGTGTCGCTGTCCGCCACATCTCCCGCTTCGGCTACGAGGCTAAAACGGACATTGTCATTCATCTGGCGACTCAGTACCTGCCAGTGGTGGTACTGCTGGGTATGCGCGCGGCTTGCCGCGGTTTCCAGACGAGCGGGCAGGTCATCCTGCAAATCGCCGGCAAAGAAAATACGGCTCTGTTCGAAATCATCACTGTGGCGCAGCAAGACTTCACTTGCCGGGGTAAAAGCAGACATGAATTATTCCTCAATAAACTTAAGCGGCGATTATACACGTCATCCTTCAAGTTGCCTCTACGTTGGCTGCACTCTTTCACCCCAGTCACGTACTTATGTACGTGACTGGGGATTCACTCGCTTGCCGCCTTGATGCAACTCGAATGATTTTATGTATATAGAGTGTCATTGGCGCAGTTTCGATGAATTTGCTATATTTGCGCCCTTGATAGACAGGAGCGTTTCACATGACATCCCGGCGAGACTGGCAATTACAACAGTTGGGTATTACCCAGTGGTCACTGCACCGTCCCGGGGCGCTACAGGGTGAGATCGCCATTACGCTCCCGCAGCACGTCCGTTTAGTGATGGTTGGCGAAGCGCTACCCGCGCTGACGGAGCCATTAATGAGCGATATTCTACGCGCCCTATGTCTCACTCCTGACCAGGTTTTACCGCTGACGCCCGACCGTGTCGCCATGCTGCCGCAGGGCAGCCGATGTCATTGCTGGCATCTTGGCAACCAGGCATCCGCTACTCTGGAAGGCGTAGTGCTTACGACGCCTCCCTTTAATGAACTGCAAGCCAGTGCGCCAGCGCGCGCCGCGCTTTGGCAACAAATTTGCGCCCATGAACACGATTTCTATCCTCAGCACGACTGATTTACCTCGCGCCTTTCACATCGAAAAGCGAGCCCATGCGTTTCCCTGGAGTGAACAAACTTTTGCCAGCAATCAGGGCGAACGCTATCTGAACCTCCAGATGTCAGTCGATGGCGAGATGGCGGCCTTTGCCATTACGCAGATAGTGCTGGATGAGGCGACGCTGTTTAATATTGCGGTCGACCCGGACTATCAGCGCCGGGGTCTGGGGCGTGAGTTGCTTGAACATCTCATCGATACCTTAGAAGCGCGTGGCGTAGTGACGTTATGGCTTGAAGTTCGCGCGTCGAACCATGCGGCCATCGCTCTGTATGAGAGTTTAGGCTTTAACGAAGCGACCATTCGTCGCAACTATTATCCCACGGCGGAAGGTCGTGAGGATGCCATCATTATGGCGCTGCCCATCAGTATGTAAGACAAGGTGAAAAGATGATGAAGTGGGACTGGATTTTCTTCGATGCCGACGAGACGCTGTTTACGTTTGACTCGTTTAGCGGCCTACAGCGGATGTTTCTCGACTACAGCGTGACTTTTACCGCGGAAGATTTTCAGGATTACCAGGCGGTAAATAAACCGTTGTGGGTGGACTACCAGAATGGCGCGATTACTTCGCTCCAGCTTCAGCATCAGCGTTTTACCGGTTGGGCGGAACGTTTGAACGTGCATCCAGGCGATCTTAACGACGCATTTATGAACGCGATGGCCGAGATTTGCGCTCCGTTACCGGGGGCGGTATCGTTGCTGAACGCCCTGCAGGGTACGGTGAAAATGGGCATTATCACCAACGGCTTTACCTCACTGCAGCAAACGCGTCTCGAGCGTACCGGCCTGCGCGATCATTTTGATCTGCTTATTATTTCTGAAGAAGTGGGCGTGGCGAAACCGGATCGTCGGATCTTCGACTATACCCTTGAGCAAGCCGGTCATTCGGACCGTTCTCGCGTGTTAATGGTGGGGGATACCGCCGAGTCTGATATTCGCGGTGGCATGAACGCCGGTTGGGCAACCTGCTGGCTGAACGCGCATCAACGCCCGTTGCCAGAAGGTATCAAGCCTGACTGGACGGTGACGTCATTGCCTGAACTGGAGTTACTCCTGTGTAAACAGTGATTGCCAGCCCCCCATTGATGGGTAAAATAGCCGCAATTTTTTCGTATTCAACATGCGTGGCGCATTGCCGCGTTTACTAAGAAGAATGAATTATGACGTTGTCTCCTTATCTGCAAGAGGTGGCTAAGCGCCGCACTTTTGCCATTATTTCTCACCCGGATGCCGGTAAAACGACGATCACTGAAAAGGTACTGTTATTCGGACAGGCTATTCAGACCGCCGGGACAGTAAAAGGCCGTGGCTCCAGCCAGCATGCGAAATCTGACTGGATGGAGATGGAAAAGCAGCGTGGGATCTCCATTACCACGTCCGTAATGCAGTTCCCGTATCACGACTGTCTGGTTAACCTGCTGGATACCCCTGGGCACGAAGACTTCTCGGAAGATACCTACCGTACCCTGACGGCGGTCGACTGCTGTCTGATGGTTATCGATGCCGCGAAAGGCGTCGAGGATCGTACCCGTAAGCTGATGGAAGTTACCCGTCTGCGTGATACGCCGATCCTGACTTTCATGAACAAACTTGACCGCGACATCCGTGATCCAATGGAAGTGCTGGATGAAGTGGAGCGTGAGCTGAAAATCGGCTGTGCGCCAATTACCTGGCCAATTGGCTGCGGCAAGCTGTTCAAAGGCGTTTACCACCTCTATAAAGATGAAACCTATCTTTATCAGACCGGTAAGGGCCACACCATTCAGGAAGTGCGCATTGTTAAAGGGTTGAACAACCCGGAACTGGATGCGGCGGTTGGTGAAGACCTGGCGCAGCAGCTGCGTGATGAGCTGGAACTGGTTCAGGGCGCGTCCAACGAGTTCGACAAAGAGCTGTTCCTGGCCGGTGAAATCACCCCGGTATTCTTCGGGACCGCGCTGGGTAACTTTGGCGTTGACCATATGCTGGACGGTTTAGTTGAGTGGGCTCCGGCGCCGATGCCGCGCCGCACTGACACTCGTCTGGTAGAAGCGCAGGATGAGAAATTCACCGGCTTCGTCTTTAAAATTCAGGCCAACATGGACCCAAAACACCGCGACCGCGTGGCGTTTATGCGTGTGGTGTCCGGCAAATATGAAAAAGGCATGAAGCTGCGCCAGGTTCGTATTGGCAAAGATGTGGTGATTTCCGACGCGCTGACCTTTATGGCGGGCGACCGTTCGCACGTTGAAGAAGCCTACCCAGGCGACATCATCGGCCTGCATAACCACGGCACCATCCAGATTGGCGACACCTTTACCCAAGGCGAGATGATGAAGTTCACCGGGATCCCGAACTTCGCACCAGAGCTGTTCCGTCGTATTCGTCTCAAAGATCCTCTGAAGCAGAAACAGCTGCTGAAAGGGCTGGTTCAGCTGTCAGAAGAGGGGGCAGTACAGGTATTCCGTCCAATCGCCAACAACGATCTGATCGTGGGTGCGGTAGGTGTGCTGCAGTTTGACGTGGTGGTTGCGCGTCTGAAAAGCGAATACAACGTTGAAGCTATCTACGAATCCGTTAACGTCGCTACCGCCCGCTGGGTGGAAAGCAAAGACGTGAAGAAATTCGAAGAGTTTAAACGCAAAAACGAAATTCAACTGGCGCTGGATGGCGGCGATAATCTGACGTATATCGCCCCGACCATGGTGAACCTGAACCTGACTCAGGAGCGTTATCCGGAAGTTGAGTTCCGCAAAACCCGCGAGCACTAATCTTCTCTCAGAGCACGGCGCCCGCCGTGCTCTGCCTTCTTTATTCTCGTGTTGCCCCCAACAGATTGTTCTTAATTGTCAGCAATTACAACGCAACGGCCCGATTTTTGGCCTAGGCTCTTATCTGTAACATAAAGAAAACATGATGACTTGTTGGTTCGACAGCAGGGTCGGCACGTACGGATAAAGGAGAATCATATGTTTCGTTGGGGCATTATCTTTCTGGTTATCGCGTTGATTGCCGCCGCTTTGGGTTTTGGTGGTTTGGCGGGGGCAGCAGCGGGCGCGGCAAAAATTGTGTTTGTCGTCGGTCTAATCTTGTTCCTGGTCAGCCTGTTCATGGGGCGTAAGCGTCCTTAGCAATTTGTTCTGTCACAGCAACCACGTCTAAGTCAGCGCCAGTGCGCTGACTTTTTTTATGTATTCCTCTGCGGCTGTGCTTTACGATAATCCTATTGCGATCCACAACCGGCGAGGCGCGTGTGACCTACCGTTTTATCGATACCCACTGTCATTTCGATTTTCCGCCTTTCACCGATAATGAAGCGGCCAGCCTTGTGCAAGCTGCACTTGCCGGGGTGGATAAGATTATTGTTCCGGCGGTTGAAGCGGAACGCTTTGCGCGAGTTATGGCGCTAGCCGTATCTCACGCCCCGCTGTATGCCGCGCTGGGGCTGCATCCGATAGTTGTCGAACGCCATGACGAACACAGTCTGGAACAGCTGGAAATGCAGCTCGCGGCGAAACCAGAAAAGCTGGTGGCGGTGGGGGAAATAGGCCTTGATCTGTATCGGGAAAACCCACAGTTTGAGCGCCAGCAGTTCCTGCTGGATGCACAACTGCAATTGGCAAAACGCTATGATCTACCGGTTATTCTGCATTCGCGGCGAACTCACGATAAGCTGGCGCTGCACCTGAAGCGGCACAATTTACCGAGAACAGGCGTGATACACGGCTTTGCTGGCAGCCTGCAGCAGGCCGAGCGCTTTGTGCAACTGGGCTACAAAATTGGCGTCGGTGGCACCATATCTTACCCCCGCGCGAGTAAAACCCGTGACGTGATGGCGCGATTGCCTCTGGAGGCGCTGGTGTTGGAGACCGATGCTCCCGATATGCCGCTGAATGGTTTTCAGGGACAACCGAACCGCCCGGAGCGGGTTGCCGACGTATTTACCCATCTGTGTGCTTTGCGCGATGAGCCACCGGAGCAAATTGCGCAAGCGCTGCGCGACAATACCTATGCACTCTTTTCGAACTTGTAGGGTGACTTAGATCTCATTATCAATTATTAACCCGTTTCTCTTGCGCTAAACCTGTGACTTTGCGCGAACAAGATAATTTCGTGACGTTATAATCGCCGCGTTGTTCTGCCGTAATTATCATGTTTTTCAATACACAGGGACTCTGTATGCAAATCCTCATGGGACTTATTGGCATGGTGGTGCTACTTGCCATCGCCTTGCTGCTTTCCAGTAATCGTAAAGCGATTAATCTCCGAACCGTGCTGGGTGCCTGGCTTTTACAGGTCGCTATCGGCGCGTTAATTCTCTATGTTCCCGCCGGGCGTAAAGTGCTGCTGGCCATGTCGGAAGGCGTCGCCAACGTGATTGCCTATGGTAACGAAGGGATTGGCTTCCTCTTCGGTGGCCTGGTCTCCGACAAAATGTTTGAAGTCTTTGGCGGCGGCGGCTTTGTGTTTGCGCTGCGCGTCCTGCCGGTTATCGTCTTCTTCTCCTCGCTGATTGCCGTGTTGTACTACCTCGGCATTATGCAGTTCGTGATTCGTATTTTGGGCGGCGCGCTGCGTGCGGTACTGAAAACCTCACGGACGGAATCGCTCTCGGCCACGGCGAATATCTTCGTTGGCCAGACGGAAGCACCATTGGTGGTGCGCCCGTACATTGCGACCATGACCCGTTCTGAGCTGTTTGCCGTGATGTGCGGCGGCCTCGCGTCGGTGGCCGGCTCCGTGCTGGCGGGATACGCGCAGATGGGTGTCCCGCTGGAGTACCTGATTGCGGCTTCGTTTATGGCGGCACCGGGTGGGCTGCTGTTTGCCAAAATCATCGTGCCGGAAACGGAAACGCCGCATGATTCACCCTCGCTTGAAAACAATCAAAAAGATGCGGACGCACCGGCAAACGTGCTGGACGCTGCGGCATCGGGTGCGGCTTCAGGGATGCAGCTGGCGCTAAACGTTGGGGCAATGCTGCTGGCATTTATCGCGCTGATTGCTCTGCTGAACGGTATTCTTTCCGGCGTTGGCGGCTGGTTTAACTATCCGGACCTGTCATTGCAGTTGATTCTGGGATGGGTCTTCTCACCGCTGGCGTGGGTGATTGGCGTGCCGTGGAGCGAAGCGACGGTAGCGGGCTCCTTTATCGGTCAGAAGCTGGTTATCAACGAATTCGTGGCTTACATGAACTTCGGTGAATACCTGAAGGCCGATGCGGACGTCGCCGCTGCCGGGCTACAGGTGATTTCCAACCACACCAAAGCGATTATCTCTTTCGCGCTCTGTGGTTTTGCTAACCTTTCCTCGATTGCGATTCTTATCGGTGGGCTGGGCAGCATGGCGCCTAATCGCCGTCAGGAAATCGCGCAGTTGGGCCTGAAAGCCGTGGCTGCAGGGACGCTCTCTAACCTGATGAGCGCCACCATTGCCGGCGTATTCCTCGCCCTATAAGTACAGTGCCGGAGGGATAATCCTTGTTATTCCTCTGGCCTGCAGCGCCAGGCTGACGGCCTCAACGTCCTGCGGCCCGGCGCTACGCCATGACTTTGCTTCCCCGTAAACACCGTGCGCGTGAAATGCATTTAGACGGACGGGAATGTCCCCCAGTTCACTGATAAAGGCGCTTAACGCTTCAGATTCCTGCACATAATCCGTTTGCCCCGGGATCACCAGCAGCCGCAGCTCGCTCAGCATCCTTTGCTGCGCCAGCCATTGGATACTTTGTTTAATCCGCATATTGCCCTTTCCTGTCAGCGCAAGGTGCGCACCGTTATCCCATGATTTTAAATCCACCATCACGCCATCGCATACCGGGCGCAGTTTCTCCCAGCCGGTTATCGGTAATTCGCCGTTGCTATTGACCAGACACGTCAGGTGCCTGAGTTCGGGCGTTTCCTTGATGCGCTGGAACAGCGCGCAGATAAACGGTAGCTGGGTGGTGGCCTCGCCGCCGCTAACGGTAATACCCTCAATAAACGGCGCGACTTTATTTATCTGCTGGATAATCTGTTCCACGCTCATGACCTGTGCCATGGGCGTGGCCTGCTGCGGACACAGATGCAGACAGGTATCACACTGCTGGCAGACATCCGATTGCCACTGCACTTTCCCTTCACTCAAGCTCAGAGCCTGATGGGGGCACTGGGGAACGCACTCGCCGCAGTCGTTGCAGCGCCCCATGGTCCACGGGTTGTGGCAATTCTTGCAGCGCAGATTGCAGCCCTGCAAGAACAGGGCCAGGCGGCTGCCCGGCCCGTCGACGCAGGAAAAGGGGATAATTTTACTGACTAAAGCGCATCTGTTGTTCATGGCTTACTACACGAGGTTGACGTTCCAGGATGCGAGTGTTGCGGGCGGCCTCTTCACCTAACCATGTGGTATTGGTACGAGAACCTTCCGCACGATATTTCTCCAGATCGGACAGGCGCACCATATAGCCGGTGACGCGCACCAAATCGTTGCCGCTGACGTTAGCGCTGAACTCGCGCATCCCGACTTTGAACGCGCCCAAACACAGCTGCATAACGGCCTGCGGGTTACGCTTCACCGTTTCATCAAGGGTCAGGATGTCACTGATCCCCGCCGCATAGTGCGCGTGGTGTGGTGCCACGGCGAGCAGATGGGTTATTGGGTCAGGCTCGTCGCCGTAAGGCAGACGTGCGCCCGGTGTGGTGCCTATATCCGAACTGATCCCCGACTGCGCATGCAGTAACGCACGCTGCTGCCAGCCGTACTGGACCGGCGTGCGGGCGACGAAATCTGCCAGCTCGGCGCTGATACGATAGGCAAGCTGGTTAGCCTGTTCGTCCTTGCCGTAGCGAGCCGCGATGCCTTCACGCTCACACAAAACGTTGACGGCTTCAGCCAGCGAATAGATGCCAAACATCGGGACAAATCGGTCCGGGTCGATCAACCCTTCGCTCACCAGGAAGCTATTCTCAAAGAAGTGAGATTGCTCATAGAGGAAACGGCAGCGCGCATCAATGATGTCGGTTTGTAGCTGGCAGTAGTGCGGTAACTGGTGGCTGAAAAAATCATCGATAGAGCGGCTACGCAGGGCAACCTGCTGCAAATTCATGCGTACTAGCGTGCTTCCGCCGCCTGCGACCGGCAGTGAGTTGTAACAGCTGACGATGCCATATTGACCTTTTGTGAAAATTTTATCATTCAGTGGGCCGTTAGCAATATGCGGTTTACTGCACTCGCAAATATTTTGTGCCACTTGAAGCAGCAAATCGTCAGGCGTGATTTCCGGATCGTAGATAAAGGTTAGATTCGGCGCAACCTGCTTCAGTTCGGCTTCTGCGCGTAAAACGGCGCGGGTGATAGGCGTGTCGTGTGGCCCAATGTTGACGTGGGTGAAGGCATCCGGCAGCGTGCGATAGAGATAGCGCCAGAAACGTTTTATTCGAATATCGATTTCATCTTGTGTTAGAATTCTAACATACGGTGACAGCAGCTCATCAAGATGACCGAGATAGACCGGCATCGCGGTGACGGAAGGGACGTGATGATACAGGATGGTGAGCAGTGAAAGCGCGTCATCCAGATCCTGCGCACCTTCCAGCTCCAGCCACTCGGAGCCGTTTGCCAGGAAGCGAGCGTAGTCCGGCAGGACGTAGCGCGGTTTATAAGGCGCGTGTCCTTCAAACATATCGCAGATAACGCCGTCGGCTAGCGCAGCCTGAGCGACCTCTGAAATCTCAGGGTACGGTAAGGCGTTTTCGGCTTCTAAGGCCAGAAAATGGCGTTTCTGTTCTGGGGTTAATACGGAGCTTGTCACAATTTGCTGGCAGTGTTGCAGCAGCGGTGAATCAATCGATGTTGGCATGTTCGGTTCCTCAGACGAGCGATGCGAGAAGTGTATGAAAAGCGATGCGGCGATCCTTTGATCCCAGCGGCTGAATGGGCGTTTTTATTCGCACCTTTACGGCTAAAGTTTGAAGTGTGTCGCGTTGTTGTAATGCAAATTTGTACGAAGTTTTCACTAAGTGTGATGAAAGTCGAAGTGTGAGCGCGGGGCAGTGTTACAATAGTCACAGACCCGCAAGGTAACGATTTACACGGCACAGTGCCGTCGGAGAGAAAAATGACTGATTTAAAGGCAAGCAGCCTGCGTGCGCTGCAGTTGATGGACTTAACTACCCTGAATGAAGACGACACCGATGCGAAAGTGATCGCCCTGTGTCATCAGGCAAAAACGCCGGTTGGCAACACTGCCGCGGTCTGCATCTATCCGCGTTTCATTCCGATTGCGCGTAAAACGCTGAACGAGCAGGGTACGCCGAACATCCGTATCGCCACCGTCACCAACTTCCCGCACGGTAACGACGACATTGATATTGCGCTGGCAGAAACCCGCGCGGCTATCGCCTACGGTGCTGACGAAGTTGACGTGGTATTCCCATACCGTGCGCTGATTGCGGGCAACGAGCAGGTCGGTTTTGATCTGGTTAAAGCCTGTAAAGAGGCCTGTGCGGCGGCTAACGTGCTGTTGAAAGTGATCATCGAAACCGGCGAGCTGAAAGAAGAAGCGCTGATTCGTAAAGCATCTGAAATCTCTATCAACGCTGGCGCTGATTTCATTAAAACCTCTACCGGTAAAGTGCCGGTCAACGCTACCCCGGAAAGCGCGCGCATCATGATGGAAGTGATTCGTGATATGGGCGTAGAAAAAACCGTGGGCTTCAAACCAGCGGGCGGCGTTCGTACCGCAGAAGACGCGCAGCTGTTCCTGTCCATCGCTGACGAACTGTTTGGCGCTGATTGGGCTGACTCCCGTCACTACCGTTTTGGCGCATCTTCCCTGCTGGCAAGCCTGCTGAAAGCGCTGGGCCACGGCGACGGTAAAAGCGCAAGCAGCTACTAAGTCTTTATGACCGACGGGTGCACCCTCACCCTAACCCTCTCCTCGGATGGAGAGGGTGAAAACCGGGTAACGTGATGACAACAAATCATGTCATGCGCTTCCCTCTCTCGGGTCGGGAGAGGGCCAGGATGAGGGTTAACACCCCAGCCTCGCTATTAACTTCATAGGAGGGTACCTTGTTTCTCGCTCAAGAAATTATTCGTAAAAAACGTGATGGTCAGGCACTGAGTGATGAGGAAATTCGTTTCTTTATCAACGGTATTCGCGATAACACCATCTCTGAAGGGCAAATTGCAGCCCTGGCGATGACCATTTTCTTCCATGATATGAGCATGCCGGAGCGTGTCTCGCTGACCATGGCGATGCGGGATTCGGGCACCGTCCTGGACTGGAAAAGCCTCAATCTGAACGGCCCAATTGTCGACAAGCACTCCACCGGCGGCGTCGGTGACGTTACTTCTCTGATGCTTGGCCCGATGGTTGCAGCCTGCGGCGGCTATATTCCGATGATCTCCGGTCGCGGCCTTGGCCATACCGGCGGTACGCTCGACAAACTGGAAGCGATTCCGGGCTTCGACATCTTCCCGGACGACAACCGTTTCCGCGAAATTATTAAAGACGTGGGTGTAGCGATTATTGGGCAAACCAGCTCGCTGGCACCGGCGGACAAACGTTTTTATGCCACCCGCGATATTACCGCGACCGTGGACTCAATCCCGCTGATTACCGCCTCTATTCTGGCTAAAAAACTGGCCGAAGGCCTGGATGCGCTGGTGATGGATGTGAAAGTGGGTAGCGGCGCCTTTATGCCAACCTATGAGCTGTCTGCGGCGCTGGCCGAAGCTGTCGTCGGCGTTTCTAACGGTGCGGGAGTGCGGACCACCGCATTGCTGACCGACATGAATCAGGTGCTGGCATCCAGCGCCGGTAACGCCGTTGAAGTACGCGAAGCGGTGCAGTTCCTGACCGGCGAATACCGTAATCCACGTCTGTTTGACGTCACCATGGCGCTGTGCGTGGAAATGCTGATTTCCGGCAAACTGGCGAAGGATGATGCCGAAGCGCGCGCTAAGCTGCAGGCGGTACTGGATAACGGTAAAGCGGCAGATATCTTTGGGCGTATGGTCGCGGCGCAAAAAGGCCCGACTGATTTCGTTGAAAACTATGCGAAATATCTGCCAACGGCGATGCTCAGCAAAGCAGTCTATGCTGATACCGAAGGTTTTGTTAGCGCGATGGACACCCGTGCACTGGGAATGGCAGTGGTTTCGATGGGTGGCGGTCGCCGTCAGGCATCTGACACCATTGATTACAGCGTCGGTTTCACCGACATGGCGCGTCTGGGCGACAGCGTTGACGGACAACGTCCGCTGGCAATCATCCACGCGAAAGACGAAGCCAGCTGGCAGGACGCGGCGAAAGCCGTCAAAGCGGCAATTAAACTGGACGACAAAGCGCCTGAAATTACGCCGACCGTCTATCGTCGCATCACCGAATAGTTATATACTGATCTGATCGCTTTTTTGCAGCGCAAGATGTATGGAGAACAAGATGAAACGTGCATTTATTATGGTGCTGGACTCCTTTGGAATTGGTGCAACGGAAGACGCTGACCGCTTTGGTGATGTCGGCGCAGATACCATGGGCCACATTGCAGAAGCCTGCGCCAAAGGCGAGGCTGACAAAGGTCGTAAGGGCCCGCTGAATTTGCCTAATCTGACTCGTCTGGGTCTGGTGAAAGCGCATGAAGGTTCAACCGGTAAAATTGCCGCCGGCATGGACGGCAACGCGGAAGTTATTGGCGCGTACGGTTGGGCGCATGAGCTCTCTTCCGGTAAAGATACCCCGTCAGGCCACTGGGAAATTGCCGGTGTGCCGGTTCTGTTCGACTGGGGCTATTTCAGCGAACATCAGAACAGCTTCCCGCAGGAGCTGCTGGATAAACTGGTTAAGCGTGCCAATCTTCCGGGTTATCTCGGTAACTGTCACTCTTCCGGTACGGTTATCCTGGACGAACTGGGTGAAGAGCATATGAAAACCGGTAAGCCGATTTTCTATACCTCCGCTGACTCCGTGTTCCAGATTGCCTGTCACGAAGAGACCTACGGTCTGGATAAACTTTACGAGCTGTGTGAAATCGCCCGTGAAGAGCTGACCGAAGGCGGCTACAACATTGGTCGTGTGATCGCGCGTCCGTTTGTGGGCGACAAAGCGGGTAACTTCCAGCGTACCGGCAACCGTCACGATCTGGCCGTTGAACCGCCAGCCGCGACCGTTCTGCAGAAACTGGTTGATGAAAAACACGGGCACGTGGTTTCTGTCGGTAAAATTGCCGATATCTACGCCAACTGCGGTATCACTAAAAAAGTGAAAGCTACCGGCCTGGATGCGCTGTTCGACGCCACTATCAAAGAGATGAAAGAAGCCGGTGACGAGACCATTGTCTTCACTAACTTCGTGGATTTCGACTCTTCCTGGGGCCACCGTCGCGATATCGCGGGCTATGCTGCCGGTCTTGAGCTGTTCGACCGCCGTCTGCCTGAGCTGATGGAGCTGGTGGGTGAGGATGACATTCTGATCCTGACCGCCGACCACGGCTGTGATCCAAGCTGGCCAGGTACTGACCACACCCGTGAGCATATTCCGGTGCTGGTGTACGGCCCGAAAGTGAAAGCGGGCTCTTTGGGACACCGTGAAACCTTCGCGGATATCGGCCAGACGCTGGCGAGCTACTTCGGTACCTCACCAATGTCGTACGGTAAAAACATGCTGTGATACCCGTTGTCTTTCGCGCTGTAGATGCGTTGACTTCATTCGCTCACCCCGGTCACATAGTGAATCTATGCTTCCGGGGATTCACGAATTCGTCGCCTTCCTACAACGCGAAACTCTTAGGGTATTCTTCTCAATTTTAATAAGGATAAATTGATGGCAACTCCACACATTAACGCAGAAATGGGTGATTTCGCTGACGTAGTTTTGATGCCAGGCGACCCGCTGCGTGCTAAGCACATTGCTGAGACTTTCCTCGAAGATGTTCGTGAAGTAAACAACGTTCGCGGCATGTTAGGTTTCACCGGTACTTACAAAGGCCGTAAAATTTCCGTGATGGGCCACGGTATGGGTATCCCATCCTGCTCTATCTACACCAAAGAGCTGATCACCGACTTTGGCGTGAAGAAAATCATTCGTGTGGGTTCCTGTGGCGCAGTTCGCGCTGACGTGAAACTGCGTGATGTGGTTATCGGCATGGGTGCGTGCACCGATTCCAAAGTAAACCGTCTGCGTTTCAAAGATCACGATTTCGCGGCTATTGCTGACTACGGCATGGTGCGTGATGCGGTTGATGCTGCCAAAGCGCTGGGCGTTGATGCTCGCGTCGGTAACATCTTCTCTGCAGATCTGTTCTATACCCCGGACCCAACCATGTTTGACGTGATGGAAAAATACGGCATCCTAGGTGTGGAAATGGAAGCTGCTGGTATCTACGGCGTTGCGGCTGAGTTCGGTGCGAAAGCGCTGACCATCTGCACCGTGTCTGACCATATCCGTACCCACGAGCAGACCACCGCTGCTGAGCGTCAGACGACGTTCAACGATATGATCAAAATTGCGTTGGAATCTGTCCTGCTGGGCGATAAAGCGTAAGTATTGTTTGCCCGGTAGCGCTATGCTTACCGGGCTAATATAACGTCTGATGGCGCTTCGCTTATCAGACCTACAAACCCGCACAAAACCGTAGGTTGGATAAAGCGTAGCCGCCATCCAACGAATCGCGCACTAATCCCGTAGGTTGGATAAGGTGTAGCCGCCATCCAACGAATCGAGCACTAGTCCTGTAGGTTGGATAAGGTGCAGCCACCATCCAACGAATCGCTAATCCTGTAGGTTGGATAAGGCGTAGCCACCATCCAACGAATCGCGCACTAATCCTGTAGGTTGGATAAGGCGCAGCCGCCATCCAACGAATCGAGCACTAGTCCTGTAGGTTGGATAAGGCGTAGCCGCCATCCAACAAAACCCTGCACAAACCTTCTGCAAAATCCCGATCCTGCTTCCTAAAACTCTCTGACTTCATTGCTATTAATCCTGCCCACGTTACGTTTGATTTTTTGTTTATGGAGATAGGCAAAATGCCAAACTATCGTCGCTATTACATCAATGGTGGAACGTGGTTTTTTACGGTAAACCTAAAAAACCGCCAGAGCGATCTTCTGGTAAGTCGTATTGCGGATTTACGCGCAGCGGTGAGTGCGGTGAAAAACGCAAAGCCTTTTAATATTGATGCATGGGTTGTTTTGCCCGAGCACATTCATTGTATTTGGACGTTACCGGAAGACGATTGCGATTTTTCTTCCCGGTGGCGGGAAATAAAAAAGCGGTTTACCAAATCGTTGCCACGGCAAGCGGTGTGGCAGTCGCGTTTTTGGGAACATATGATTCGTAATGAAGACGATTATCGGCGTCATGTCGATTACATTTATAGTAATCCGGTCAAACATGGCTGGGTTCAACGAGTCCAGGATTGGCCATTTTCGACGTTTCATCGTGATGTGCGGGCAGGGATGTACCCTGGTGATTGGGCTTGGGATACCAGCGAGTATATGGTGGGTGAGAGAAAATAACGTCTGATGGCGCTGCGCTTATCAGACCTACAAACCCGTAGGTTGGATAAGGCGCAGCCGCCATCCAACAATCCGCGCGCAAACCCCGTAGGTTGGATAAGGCGCAGCCGCCATCCAACAATCCGCGCGCAAACCCCGTAGGTTGGATAAGGCGCAGCCGCCATCCAACAACCCGCGCACAAACCCTGTAGGTTGGATAAGGCGTAGCCGCCATCCAACGATGAGACCGCTCTTACCGTACCGCCCCTGCAATCCACACCGACAGCTCGCGCAGCTCATTTTCCTGCTCCGGAAAATCAACCTTCAGCGCCTTACAGGTTTGCTGTAGCACGTCGGAGCGGTACTGGCACCCTTGCAAGCGCTCGGCGAGCGCCTCCAGCGGTGCGGGGTTCAGGCTATCGGTAAACACCTGCGTACGCGTGATTAGCCCTTTCTCCACGTCGAAATGCAGCTCTACGCCGCCCCAGGTGAAGCGCTCATCAAGCAGATGTGAAAATGCCGGTGCCTGGCCGAAGTTCCACTCCCAGCTACTCTGGCGAGCGAAGGTTTCCGCAAAGTTAGGCAGATCCGGCGCTTTATCGGGAGAGATAATCTCCGCCTCGACGCGCTCGCCGTAATGCTGGAAGAACGCTTCGGTAACGGCCTCACAAATTTGCTCGTGGGTGATATCCGGCAAAAGCTCAACCAGGTTCGCCACGCGGCCGCGTACGGAGGTTATCCCCTTAGCCTGTAGCTTCTTCTTATCCGGATTGAGATAGTTAGCCAGACGGCTAAGGTCGGCATTTAGCAGCAGGGTACCGTGGTGGAAGCCGCGATCTTTGGTTTCGCGATAGGCTGAACCAGAGACCTTACGTTCTCCCTCTTCGGTTTTGACGATCAGATCATTACGTCCGGAAGCCTCGGCGCTGATCCCCAGAGAATTCAACGCTTCCAGCACAATAGAAGTGGAGATGGTTTTGTCATATTCTGGTTTACCTGCCATAAAGGTAAAACAGGTATTCCCGAGATCGTGGAACACCGCGCCGCCGCCGCTGCTTCGGCGTGCCAGACGAACGTTGTCCTCCTCCATACGCCGGGTATTGCACTCTTTCCACGGGTTCTGCGCCCGGCCGATGACCACGGTATCGGCATTACGCCACAGGAAGAGGACCCGCTGCGTGGCGGGCATCTGGCGAAAAATGCACTCCTCAACGGCGAGGTTAAACCATGGATCGTGAGAGTCTGAAAGCAGCAGGCGCAGCGTTGACATAGCGATTTCCTTTTCTGATTAATCTTTATCTTCGTCCTGAACCGGCTTATTGGCTGTGAGCAGGAATGGTGACTGCTGCCAACGTGTGCGTTTACCGCGCAGCAGCGTGCGGGCCAGCACCACGCCAATCGCCAGTGATAGCAGCAGCATCAGGCGTAAAATATTGGTGGTGTTATCGACCTGTCCGGATTCGGTGGCGATGGTGTGGGTGTCCAGCGTCAGGCGAAGATAACCCAGCGGGCCATTTTTCCCCTGAATCGGCTCGACGATCTGCTGGTTGAAGTAGCTGCCGGCTTTTTTGCCGTCCAGCGCCAGACGATCGCGGAGTTCGACCTGTTCGCCAGCGCGTGCAATGAGATCGCCTTGTTCATCGTAAACCCCAGCATCAAGAATGCGGCTTTTACCGGTGAGTTGCTTAAGTAAATTGCCGATCTTTTTCTCGTCTGGCGTTTCGCTTTTCATCATGGGGGCCAGGTTCAGCGAGACCTGATAAGCCAACGTTCTCGCAAGTTCTTCGAGCTGAGGATTGCGCTGTTTCTGGCTTTGTTGACTGAACCAGGACGCACCCTGCATCAGGGCGACCAGTAGAGCGAGGCATATCAGAACAATCGCGGTGCGATGCAATCGAAATTTCAGTTTTGCGCGAACCATATTCCACCTTTGAAAATTTACAGCTTAATGTTGCCAGAAGCGCTGGTTACAAGGTAGCCTCATGCGTTATTTTCCTGGGCTTAATAGAGAAGATTGGAGCTGTAATGCCAAACAGTTTGACCTGGTGCGACCTGCCTGAAGATGTCTCCTTGTGGCCTGGGTTGCCGCTTTCGCTTAGCGGCGATGAAGTCATGCCGCTGGATTATCACGCTGGGCGCAGCGGCTGGCTGCTGTATGGCCGCGGCCTCAACAAAGATCGCCTGACCACTTACCAACGTAAACTGGGTGCGGCTATGGTGATCGTAGCAGCCTGGTGCGTTGAAGACTATCAGGTGATTCGTCTGGCTGGATCATTAACGCCTAGAGCCACGCGCCTGGCGCATGAGGCCGGGCTGGATGTGGCTCCGTTGGGCAAAATACCGCACCTGCGTACGCCGGGTCTGCTGGTGATGGATATGGATTCCACGGCGATTCAGATCGAATGCATCGATGAAATTGCCAAGCTGGCGGGGACCGGTGAACTGGTCTCTGAAGTGACCGAGCGCGCGATGCGTGGTGAATTGGACTTTAGTGCTAGCCTGCGCCAACGCGTGGCAACGCTTAAAGATGCCGACGCCAATATTTTGCGCCAGGTGCGCGACACGTTGCCGCTCATGCCGGGGTTAACCCAACTGGTTCTTAAACTAGAAACGCTGGGCTGGAAAGTGGCGATTGCTTCCGGTGGTTTCACCTTCTTTGCTGAATACCTGCGCGATAAACTACGTTTGACCGCAGCGGTTGCCAATGAGCTGGGTATCCGCGATGGCAAGCTGACGGGTGAAGTTGTCGGCGATATCGTTGATGCGCAGTACAAAGCCAAAACGCTGCTTGAGCTGGCTGAGAAACATGATATTTCCCGAGCGCAGACGGTGGCTATCGGTGATGGTGCGAACGATCTGCCGATGATCAAAACGGCCGGTCTGGGTATTGCGTATCATGCTAAGCCAAAAGTGAATGAACAGACGGAAGTCACTATCCGTCATGCCGATTTGATGGGGGTATTTTGTATCCTCTCCGGCAGCCTGAATCAGAAATAAAGAGGTTAACGTGGCGAAAGCTCCTAAACGCGCATTTGTCTGTAATGAGTGCGGTGCGGATTACCCTCGCTGGCAGGGGCAATGCAGCGCCTGCCAGGCCTGGAATACCATCACCGAAGTGCGCGTTGCGGCTTCTCCTGTGGTTGCACGTAATGAGCGCCTGAGTGGTTACGCGGGTAACGCAGGCGTCGCGAAAGTGCAAAAGCTGTCGGATATTAGTCTGGAAGAGCTGCCGCGTTTTTCTACCGGTTTTAAAGAGTTCGATCGCGTACTGGGCGGCGGTGTTGTGCCTGGCAGCGCCATCCTGATTGGCGGTAATCCGGGTGCCGGGAAATCGACGCTGTTGCTGCAAACCCTGTGCAAGCTGGGCGAACAGATGAAAACGCTGTACGTCACCGGGGAAGAGTCGCTGCAGCAGGTAGCTATGCGTGCGCACCGTCTTGGCCTGCCAACCGCTAACCTGAATATGCTTTCGGAAACCAGCATCGAACAGATTTGCCTGATTGCTGAGGAAGAGCAGCCGAAGCTGATGGTTATTGACTCCATCCAGGTGATGCATATGGCGGATATCCAGTCATCGCCGGGTAGTGTCGCGCAGGTGCGTGAGACAGCCGCTTATCTGACGCGTTTTGCCAAAACGCGCGGCGTGGCGATTGTGATGGTTGGCCACGTGACCAAAGACGGCTCGCTGGCTGGGCCGAAGGTGCTGGAACACTGCATCGACTGTTCTGTGCTGCTTGATGGCGATGCCGATTCCCGCTTCCGTACCCTGCGTAGCCATAAGAACCGTTTTGGCGCGGTGAATGAACTTGGTGTCTTCGCCATGACTGAGCAGGGGCTGCGCGAGGTTAGTAATCCTTCAGCTATCTTCTTAAGCCGTGGCGATGAGGTGACTTCCGGTAGTTCGGTGATGGTGGTTTGGGAAGGAACGCGACCGCTGTTGGTAGAAATTCAGGCGCTGGTGGATCAATCGATGATGGCGAACCCAAGGCGCGTAGCCGTGGGGCTAGAGCAGAACCGTCTGGCGATTCTACTGGCGGTGCTGCATCGTCATGGCGGCCTGCAGATGTCGGATCAGGATGTGTTTGTTAATGTGGTGGGCGGCGTGAAAGTCACCGAAACCAGTGCTGACCTGGCGTTGTTGCTAGCGATGGTCTCCAGCCTGCGCGATAGACCTCTGCCGCACGATCTGGTGGTATTTGGTGAAGTCGGTCTGGCCGGTGAAATACGCCCTGTACCAAGCGGGCAGGAGCGTATTTCGGAAGCGGCGAAGCATGGCTTCCGTCGGGCGATTGTCCCGGCCGCTAACGTACCGAAGAAACTTCCGGAAGGGATGCAGGTATTTGGCGTGAAGAAACTCTCTGATGCGCTCGGCGTATTTGACGATTTATATTCATAGATTCTGACGCTGCTAAATATTGTCGGACATATTGGCCCGGATAGTACAGTGAGTACTTCCGGGTTTTTTGTATAATGGGTACATGGTTTACCCCAATTTTTTGCAGGAGGCTCTTGTGTCGTCGTTTGACTATCTTAAAACCGCAATCCGTCAGAAAGGCTGCACGTTACAGCAGGTCGCTGACGCTAGCGGCATGACCAAGGGCTATTTAAGCCAGCTTCTGAACGCCAAAATTAAAAGCCCCAGCGCGCAAAAGCTGGAAGCATTACATCGCTTTCTGAATCTGGAATTTCCACGTCAGCAGAAAAATATTGGCGTGGTATTTGGTAAATTCTATCCCCTGCATACGGGGCATATTTATCTTATTCAGCGTGCCTGTAGCCAGGTCGACGAACTGCATATCATCATGGGTTATGACGATACGCGTGACCGTGCGTTGTTTGAAGAGAGCGCGATGTCGCAGCAACCAACCGTATCGGATCGCCTGCGCTGGCTATTACAGACTTTCAAATATCAGAAAAATATCCGTATTCATGCCTTCAATGAAGAGGGGATGGAACCGTATCCGCATGGTTGGGACGTGTGGAGCGCGGGGATAAAAAACTTTATGGAAGAGAAGGGAATTCAGCCTAACTGGATTTACAGTTCAGAAGAGGCGGATGCACCGCAGTACCTTGAACATCTGGGCGTTGAAACGGTGCTGATTGACCCGAAACGTACGTTTATGAATATCAGTGGTGCGCAGATTCGTGAAAACCCGTTCCGTTATTGGGATTATATTCCAACGGAAGTAAAGCCGTTCTTCGTGCGCACGGTGGCGATTCTCGGCGGTGAGTCTAGCGGTAAATCGACGTTGGTGAACAAGCTGGCGAATATCTTCAACACCACCAGTGCGTGGGAATATGGCCGTGACTATGTATTTTCTCATCTTGGCGGTGACGAGATGGCGCTGCAATATTCTGACTATGACAAAATCGCTCTTGGCCATGCGCAATATATCGATTTCGCAGTGAAGTACGCTAACAAGGTGGCTTTTATTGATACTGACTTTGTCAGTACGCAGGCATTTTGTAAGAAGTATGAAGGACGTGAACATCCCTTTGTTCAGGCTCTGATCGATGAATATCGCTTTGATCTGGTCATTTTGCTTGAGAACAACACGCCGTGGGTCGCGGACGGGTTACGCAGCCTGGGAAGCTCTGTTGATCGCAAAGAGTTCCAGACGCTGCTGGTATCGATGCTTGAGAAAAACAACATTGAGTTTGTGCATGTTGAAGAGTCAGATTACGACTCGCGGTTCCTGCGCTGTGTGGAATTGGTTAGGGAATTGATGGGCGATTGACCGGATAAGGGCTTTTTCTGAGGGGGAAGTCCTTTGTATATATCGCTGGCTATTTTTATTTTATCTTTATTATATTCACTTTGATTGCTTGTTGTTTGCATTGCATCTGTTTTAATAATATTTAATTTTTATTAATAAAGAATTATTCATTTCCATTACGTATCCATTCTAATAGCTTCTTATCATGATTTAGTTAAACTAAAGCATATTTTTAATTTAACTAAATCATATAGGCTACGAAATAATTTGATATTGAGTACAATACTGCAAGGCATAAGTGCCTTCTGAAATGTTCAATGGAGTGATATTTCGGGCCTCTTCAATAGCTGAAATATATAACACAAGCATTTAATATATTTGTGTCTCGCCGTTTTAACATTTCCTCAAAATATAGGTTTTCCCTGTTAGCGAACTGGTTGCTATGAGCCATGGGCGGTAGCATGCCAAAAAATAAAGTTACGAATAGAGGTTGTATGGCGAGGAGCGGCTTAGAAGTACAGCAGGCGGTTATCAAGGCATTATTCATGAGGGAAATAAAAACCCGCTTTGGGAAGTATCGGCTTGGGTATCTGTGGGCTGTACTGGAGCCTGCGGCGCATCTATTGGTGATGGTAGGGATCTTTGGATATATTATGCATAGGACAATGCCTGATATTTCATTTCCTGTTTTTCTGATTAATGGGATAATACCATTTTTTATATTTAGCAATATAACAAATAGATGTATCAGTGCAATTGAAGCAAACCAAGGGCTTTTTAATTATAGACCAGTAAAACCAATTGATACGGTCATTGCCAGAGCAAGTTTAGAAAGTATTATTCATATATTTGTTTATGTGCTCTTAATGTGTTTATTGTGGTGCATTGGAGAAGATTTTTCAGTGCGAAATATATTAGTACTAGCGACGTCATGGGGATTCTTGGTGCTACTATCCTGCGGTATTGGTCTCCTCTTTATGACCGTTAGTAATATGTACTCTGAAACTGAAAAGTTTCTACCAATAATTATAAAGCCATTGTATTTTATTTCCGCCGTAATGTTTCCTCTCCATGCTATACCAAAGGATTATTGGCCATTAGTAACATGGAATCCATTAGTTCATGTTATTGAGTTAAGTCGTGAGTCTATAGTCACTGGATATGATGGTGGTGGAGTTAGTCTTAATTACTTGGCATTCTCATCAATTCTTATTTTTTTTATTGGATTGGTTATCTATCAATACAGCGAAGAGGCGATGTTGACGTCATGATAAAGATTGATAATTTAACTAAATCATATAAAACCCCAAAAGGGCGACACTATGTTTTTAAAGGGATGAATATTGATATTCCTGATGGACAAAGTGTTGCTTTAATCGGTCGTAACGGTGCCGGGAAATCGACGCTATTAAGAATGATTGGTGGTATTGATCAGCCAGATAGTGGACGGATTATAACAGATAAAACTATATCATGGCCTGTCGGATTATCTGGCGGGTTTCAAGGCAGTTTAACTGGGCGAGATAATGTTAAGTTTGTTGCTCGTCTTTACTCAGAAAAAAAAGACTTTGCAGATAAAGTAAAGTTTGTTGAAGGATTTTCTGAGTTGGGTAAATATTTCGATATGCCTATAAAAACGTATTCTTCGGGTATGCGATCAAGACTAGGTTTTGGTCTTAGCATGGCCTTTCATTTCGATTACTATTTGGTCGATGAAATTACCGCAGTTGGTGATGCTCGGTTTAAACAAAAGTGGGTAATGACTCCAACTTACTGATAGTGTTTTATGTTCAGATAATGCCCGATGACCTTGTCATGCAGCTCCACCGATTTTGAGAACGACAGTGAC